>NZ_JFHK01000022.1 GCF_001636545.1 Kosmotoga arenicorallina S304
TCGCTCAAGAAGGTCTTTTTTCCGGGGGGTAACGGGTCAATTTTCTATGGCCCTGGGGGGTCAATTTTATTTGACCACATACACCTGAACATAAGCATTTTAGATCTTATGACAGATGATATCACAGTAAAATCAGAAGAAGCAATTAAAAAGGAGTGTTGTGAAATGGTTTTCTTTAATAGTTAATAGTTTGCTTATTTATATTGGTGTTGATAAATATTCCATTTGTGTGTTACAATATAGATGCCATATATACACAAAAAGTAAATATACAGAAATTGCGTTCCTTACCCCCTGTTCAGGACAGCCGGCGTGAATGTCTTTTGCGTCGGTTAGTTTTTGTTTGCTCACCTTATAAACAGACGTGCAATCGAAAAGAGTAATATTGCAAGGATACCTGACACGAGAGGTGTTTCAAGCCAGCCAAGAACTATCCTTTTTATGGTTTTCGCATTTACGTTTACAGAACCTCTTGCAAGTCCCGCGCCAATTACCGCACCCACTATCGCCTGGGAAGTTGAAACCGGCACCCCAATTAAGGCATAAATCCACACAGTGACTGATTCGCCAAATACAGCTATGACAGCTGAAAAGGAGTCAAGAGCCACGATTTCTTTTCCCACGGTAAGCATTACTCTTTTACTGAATGTAAGTACTCCAAAAGCTATACTAATACCACCAATCAGTGCAGCCAATTCTACCGGGATTATGCCTGCGAAAATACCAGTAACGTTTGCAACGTTATTTCCACCCAGAGCATATGAACCATATGCCCCAATTATGATAGCAGCAACTTTTATTGTCAAATCTTGAACACGAAGCGAACGAATCCTGTTGAAATAACGGGCAAAAACTTTGTATCCCAAAAAACCGAAGATAATTCCACCAATCGGAGTTCCAAGCCAGGCAAGTACAACCTTAACCAAAATATGCCATTGAACATTGGCTTTCAAAATCCCTATCCCGAGAATTGAACCGACCATAGCCTGCGAAGATGAAACAGGCAGTCCCAGCCAGGTCATCAGAGTAACAGTTGCTGCAGCAGATAAAGACGCAATAGCTGCAGAAAGAAGTGTTTGTGAACTCAAGCTGCTTATTGTTTCGAGTCCTCTTGGACCATCGATAAGAGCTCCAATTATTATAAAAACGGCAGAAATAATTGTTGCAATCCTGAATTTGACAATTCCGTTAGTTACAGCTGTCCCGAAAACATTTGACGCATCATTTGCTCCTAAGGACCATCCAAAAAAAAGCGCGGGAATAAGAGCTATGAACAATTTGACCACTCCTAAGAGATATAAGAAACAGAATATAGGTATATATTAACACAACTGATGCACAAAAAAAGCGCGCCTTACGGCGCGCCTTGCAATTTCAAAGAAGATTATCCATAAAAACCTAAGTCAAGAGAATGTTTTTCAAAGATTTTTTCCATGAGAGATTTTATCATCTCAGCGTGCCTTTTCTCCCAATCACGCAAAGTTATAAAAAGTGCTTTTGATGACTCATCTTCAACTTTTTCAGCGGCCTTTTCATAATATTCCACAAAGTCTTTTTCAATTAGATATGCCATTCTGAATATTGATAAATCAGCCAAATCGCTTTTGTATGTACTTTCAGAAAGCGCCTGTGACTGTAACCTCTTTTCAAACATTTCGTCGCTATAATCTTGCAGTTGTAAAAGGGGCTTTCCGTCTTTCAGCTCATCAATTAGAGATTGGATATACTTCACATGTGATGCTTCCATGTTCATCAAGTATTTGAAAATTTCCTTTGCGAGCTTTTGATTTACTTTTTCCATGTTCATTCTGTAAAAATCCTGACCGGACTTTTCAAAATTGAGCGCAACTTCTAAGATTTTACGAATTTTTTCCATTCTACCCCTCCTCGCGAGTGAGGAATTCATCAATCCCAACAGCTGCTTTGTGGCCATCTGCCACACCGTGAATTATATCAGGCCCATTTACGATATCTCCGCCTGCGAAGAGCCAGGGAATTGATGTCTGGCCTTTCTCGTTTACCATTAGCCTTCCCCTGACAAACTCGAGCTTTTCCCTCAATTCATTTGGCAAATAAGAATAATCGGGAGCTTGCCCTATGGCTTCTACAATCATTTCGCCATCAATAGTCATAACATCGGATTCATCGAATTCAGGGCTGAAACGTCCATCGTCATCAAAGACTCTCGTACAGGCAATGGTTTTTAATCCCTTTATTTTTTCATTTTCTATTATGACTTCTTTTGGGCCTCTTGATGGGAAAAATTGTATACCTTCTTCTCTTCCCTCAACAATTTCTTCAAGATCAGCAGGGAGCTCTTCCATGGATTCAAGAGAAGTCACTTTGACATTAACTTTTTTGCCTTCCATGCGCTGAAGCCTTGCTATGCTTCTTGCCACATCCATTGCAACATTTCCGCCGCCAATTACTATCAGACTATCAGGTACCGGTGGCTTTTCGGAATTCTCTGGGTCACGTAAATAATCACGGATTTTTTCAAGGAGTGGAAGAGCCATAAGCACATCTTCGTGATCCGTACCCGGAACTTTTGTCGACCTGCCAAGCATAAACCCAGTCCCAAGAAAAACAGCGTCATACTTATTCTTGAGTTCGGTAAGAGTTATATCCTTACCAACGGTTGTATTACATTTGATTTCAACTCCAAGAGCTTTAATAACGTCAATGTCTTTGTCAAGAGCTTCATCGGGGAGTCTGTAACGGGGAATACCATATCTCATGACACCACCGGGCAATTCCTTTGCTTCAAATATTGTTACTTTATAACCCATAAGCGAGAGATAATAGGAAGCAGAAAGACCAGAGGGTCCTGCACCGATGATTGCAATTTTGCCTTTGCCCTTTTTAGAAATATTTTCTTTGGAATGCTTAATAATATCTTCTACGCTTTCCTGATCCATAATGTACCGTTTGAGCCATCTGATGGCCACTGGTTCGCCCCTGTTGCCAATGGAACAGGCTGTCTCACATTTATGGGTGCATACGCGTCCGCATACTCCAGGTAAAGGGTTGGTTTTGTATATCCACTCTACACCTTCTGAAGTATCATTTTTAAAGACACTCTCAATGTATCTCGGGATATCCATGTTTGCAGGGCACACATCCACGCACAGTTCACAGTCCACACAGCGTGAGGCTTCGGCAATTGCCTGTTCCCTTGAATAGCCTTTCACATACTCAATAAAAGAGTCAACCCTCTCATCTGCCGGGAGCTCTTCCATCTCAACACGTTCGAGATCAAGTAGTTCAGAAGCTTCATCACGTTGATACCCCAGAGGAACTTCCTGATGATGAATTCCTGTTTCATCTGGCAAGAAAAAGAAGGTGTTGGCATCATCAGAAATATGTATATATTCCCTTGTCATATTTAAAGAGCCTGTTGTACAGATATCAACACACATGGCGCAGAAGGAACATCTTCCATAGTCAATGGCAGGCCTTTGGGCTTTTTTTCCAGATTCCACTTCGATATCAACAGGCACCATCTTTATTGCATCGGTTGGACAGACCTTTGAACAGGTAGAACATCCGGAACAAAGCTCCCAATCATTCACATGAAAGCCTCTATACCTTTCTGAAGCTTCTCTATAAACCCTGGGCACCTGTATGGTAACGGGTTTTGTGAAAAGCCTCTTCCAGGCTATTGTAGGTCCCCAAAATGACTTTTTGAATGTTTCATATACGCTCATGATACCGCCTCCTCACCTGTCGATTTCCGGCGAACAGAAGTCCATAGTACCCAGCCAGAGCGCCACATCTTCAAGCCTTGTTCCCGGAAGTTTGCTTTCAACACCATAAAGCCCCTGAGGGTAAGAAGCGCCGCGCACATGGATTCGATATGGCATCTCTCCGCCATCTGAAACAACGAAGTAACCATATTCACCTCTTGATGATTCAACATGGCAATAAATACTTCCTGCCGGAACGCGCAATCTCAAAGCGCTACCTCGCGTGAACTTGATATTTACGGGACCTTCTTTTGGCATCATGTCAATACATTGCCTAATAATATTGATACTCTGCTGGACTTCAAGGTATTTAAGCGTGAATCTCGCGTACGCATCACCTTCAGTTGCAGTAGGCACTGAGAATTCGACTTTATCATATCTGGCATAGGGATCTATCTTCCTTATATCGTACGGAAGACCTGTTGCCCTCAAACCAACGCCGGTAACTCCCATTTCAAGGGCTTCTTCTTTCGTCAATTTTGCGATTCCTTTTGTTCTTGTTCTTATCACTCTGTGTTTAAGGAGAAGATTTTCGTATTCAGGCTTTCTACTTTCGAGATAATCGAGGACTGCGAGTATTTCCTTTTCAATACCCCCGGGAAGATCTTTTCTTACTCCTCCGGGAATTATGTACATGTGATATATTCTTGCGCCGGTGATCTTTTCAAATATATCCAAAATTCTGTCCCTATCAGGCATTGTCCAGTAAGGCATAGTATAAAGACCGGTTGCTCCTCCTATACCTCCCATGGCCATCAGGTGTGAAGCGATTCTGGCAAGTTCGAGAATTATCATCCTTATCCAGTGAGCCCTTTCGGGGATCTCAGTTTTGGTTAAAGATTCAATAGCCATTGCAAATACCATCTCGTTGATATCGGGCTCAGGAACACATATTCGGGGAATCAACGCAAGGTTTTGGAACCACAGGCGCTTTTCCATGAGCTTTTCAAAGCCTCTATGCAAAAATCCAGGAACCAATCTGGCTTTTACCACTGTGTCACCTTCAACATACAGGTGAACGCTTGAATTTCCGTGCATTCCTGGATGATTGGGACCCAGAAATAGTTTTACTTCTTTACTCATTACTCTCACTTCCTTCTAACAGAAAATCAACATCATAAGCTCTGTCGGGGAAATGCTCCTTCGAATATTTAGCAGAATCAAAATCTTTTCTCATTGGGGGTATTTCTTCCCATTTTTCAAGGATCAGGGGTCTAAGGTCAGGATTGCCTTCGAATTTGACACCGAAGAATTCATGAATATCCCTCTCGTAATATTTCGCCGTAGGCCAAATTTCCATAACCGTTGGCAAAATGGGGTTATCTCGATCAACACGGGTCTTTACCATGAGAGTGGTTCCGGTTTCCCAGTTGAACAGTGTGTACACAATTTCGAATTCTTTTTCGGCAATCCAGTCAATGCATGTTATCAGAGACATATGGGAGAATCCTTTCCTTTTTAGCGTTTCAAGGAAAGACACCGCCTTTTCTTTTGGAATAATTACCGAATACTTCCTCTCGTCGATATCAGTGAACTCAATATTTTTAAAGATTGCCTTTATTTCATTGAATATCTTCTTATTCATGGAATTCATCGTGGATGTACACCTCCCCAAGAGCATCAAGCTGATTTTTCTTGTACCATTCATAGTTCTCCTGGTATCTTTTCCATCCATCAGCTTCGCCTTTGTCAATCTTCTCCATGAGTTTTTTGAATCCTGTAACTATTGCTTCGGGTCTGGGCATACAACCCGCGAGATACAGGTCGACCGGGATATAAAGATCCAATTTATTGATAGTCGCGTATGAGTCGTAGTAAATACCGCCGTTCAGGGTGCATGAACCAAAGCCCACTATATACTTTGGTGCTTGCATTTGCTCGTATGTATAAACAACCCTTCTCAGTGTTTTGGTGCTCAAATAACCTGTTATCAGAAGGATATCCGCTTGCCTGGGTGTAGCCATCGGGCCGATTCCAAAGCGCTCCATATCGAATCTTGATGTCATAGTCGGTGGAAGCTCAATAGCACCACAGCCAGTACAGTAATAAAGCATCCATAGTGATCTGGCTCTAAGCATATTGGCGACTTTTTCCCAGGCTGATTGCTGTTTCGTCATTCAATTCACCTCCCTGCTGACACGATAACGATTATTGTTTGGACAAAAGACAATATCAATGGCCATTTCCAGTAAAATTTCACGGCTTGTTCAACTCTAAAACGAGGCATTATTGACGAAATGATAACGGCAAGGAAGAACACGGCAAAAAACTTCACCAAAAATTCCCAGATGGTTCTTCCACCTCCAAGAAAGAGATTTACAAATAAGCCGATTTCAATAAACACGGCAAATGAGTGCTGAATTAAAAGCATGCCGAGGTATTTTCCGCTGTATTCAACTAAAGGGCCGGAAGCTATTTCAGCAGGCGCTATGAACACGTCGAAAGGCTTCTTTCCCAACATACCCAGCAATGAAATGAAAGCAACCACTGCCCCAAGCGGCATTAACCAGGCATTGTATTGCCCGGATTCTATTTGAATATTCACAAGGTCGGATAAGGATGAATTCTTGTACTGGAAAAACACACCCACAAGCACAATCATAAAGGGCAATTCATAACCAAGCATCTGGGTTAACGCACGGCCAATACCTATACCAGCATTGGGATTACCGGATCCGACCGAAGACATTGCCATGCCAAGCAACCCGATTGCTAGCAGATAGATAACCACGAAAACGTTATCCAGACCAGGAAAAACAACCAAATTGCCTGCCGGGATAAACAGGACAGTTGCAATAGTTCCACCAAAGGCCATCAAAACTCCGAAATCAAAGATAAATCCATGTGAAATCGAATGCTTTGTAAGAGCTTTGAAAATATCGATAAAGTTCTGCCAGAAGGGAGGACCATACCTTCTTTGAATACGTGCGGTTATTTTCCTTGCAATCCCTTCGAGAGTAACTGTATAGAAAAATGCCAATATGAGTAATGCTGCACCTTTAAGTATAGACATTCACATCACCTCAACCACCAGAAGGCTATGAGCAAAGTTAAAAGGCTGACTGCGATATATCCTTGCGGATACTTTGGATAAAATAATGTTCTTAACAACGCTCCAAGCTCCTTTATTTTGTATGACAGCGAGGTAAGCCAATTCTCCATTGAGGGCCATTCTTGAAACATCCTGTCAAAAGATCTATACATCCTGTAAACAAAGTGATACAGCTCAGCGGTGTATATGTATTCACCACCTGTATATGTGTCCATCAAATCAACCTGCTTTGCTTTCTTGCCTAAAATGAAGACTATGAAAGCAATGATAAAGCCCACAAAGAAAACGGTTGTAACCAATACTGAATCCCACTGACCAGTCAAAGCGAAAATCTTTGAGAAGGTCAGCTGTATTTCTTTACCACCTGTGTAACTTATTAACCTGTTTATATAAGCAATGGCATTACTCGGCAATACGCCCCAGAATATGGTGAGCAAGGTCAAAATACCCATAGGCAGAAGCATTATAAAAGGTGCTTCTTTTACATTTTTGTGCTCGGGCTTCAATTGCCCAAGGAATACGCCGGTGAGGGGTTTGAACACATACATAAAAGAGCCTATGCTACCAAAGAACGCGGCAAAAGCTAGAAATGGAAGACCATCTTTGACTAATTGCTGGTATATGAGCCATTTTGAAGCGAATCCGCTCATGGGTGGTATACCAGCAAGAGAAATTATAGCGACAAGATACGTGGCAAAAGAAACCGGCATTCTTGTTATAAGTCCACCCAGCTCATGCATCTTGGTAGTTCCCGTTCTATAAGCAACTGCTGCCATGGACATAAATATAGCCGCAGAAGCAAGAGCATGGTTGAGAACGTGCATCAAGCCACCAATAGTTCCATAGGTTCCGCCAAGAGCAAGGGCCAGGACAATATATCCAGCATTGCTCACACTTGAAAATGCGATCAACTCTTTTACTTCTTCCATGCGTATTGCCATGACTGTCCCGACAATTATTGCAATACCGCCTAACCAGGCCAGCAAATAATTTACAATTGAAACGCCGGCTATGGAAGGAAGCCAGCTAAAAATACTGCTTGAAGGAATAACCGCAACAATTATGAACAAAAGATATGCAGCTATTTTCGAAAGCGCGCTGGACAGTATTGGGAATTCGTCAGGAGAAGTGGAATATGAGCCTCTAACCCATATATGTAAGGGGAAAGATCCCAATTTGGCAAGAACCATCACGCCAAAAAGAGCAAAAATAAGAATTTTGGTGTTATTGGGCGCGATTTCGAGTTTGCTGGCCACTTCGAGATAATTTACAGTTCCAAAGCTCTTCAAAATGTAGAACAGGGCAAAAATCATAGCGTAAGTTCCGATCGCGCTAATTGAAACATATTTCAGTACTTCTTCAAAAGACTTCTCGCGATCTATTGCTATGAAAACCAGCGATGACCATGTTGTGATTTCCCAAAATACGATTAATGTCAGGAAATCCATAGAAAGGGTAGCTCCAATGGCTCCTGAAGCCATTAAACTTAAAAGAAGAACTTTGACGGGAGTCTTGTTGTTCATTGAGATAAGGAAAACTGATGTCATTGAGATGATTAGCATTATAATGGATGCAAAATACCAATTAATGGGGGTAAAGCCAAAATTGAACTTTAAACCTTCCATGATTTCAAAAACGCTTGTTGTGTATGCGCTTTCCTTTTGAAAAAAGATGTATGCAAACAAGGATATCTGTATCAATGCGAACAATACATATGCAGTTTTTTTGCTAAATCTTGCCAGAAAATACAAGACAGGAGCAGCTACAAGGCTTAAAAGTATCATCAAGCTGAGATCCATTTACATCCCCCCCATCAAGTTCTTGCTGAGCTGGATTGTTAAATCACCAATTCTGTTAAAGAAATCAAGATTTGCTTCCGGCATTATGCCAAAGGCTATAACAACCAGCACAGCTAATAGACCAGCCAATGCAAGTCCAAAGGGAACTGAGTACTTCTTCTCGCTGAGCTTTGCATTTGGCCTTATAAGATTGAAAATCCATCTGAAGTAATAAGTAACTTCTATTGCCGTTGCAATTAAAATCACCACAGGGATCCATAAGGATTTATCCATGGTTGCCGATATGACATACAGTTTGGAACGGAAGCCAAAGAATAAAGGCATGCCAGCTATTGTTAGCGCACCGGTACCAAACAAAAATGCCAATAGTGGCGATTTACGCGCAACACCAGCAACATCTTCCAGCTTATCGCTTCCTGCTGTCAAAGCAATTTGGGCAGCCACCGAGAATAGCAACAGTTTTCCAAACCCGTTGTTCAAAAGAAGCATAGAAGCGCCTATATAAGCCTTTGAACTCCCGATAGCGATCATCATTAGGATAATGCCCGCCTGCGCTATGCTCGAATATGCGAGCATTTTTTTCATCCTCTTTTGACTGAAAGCAAGAATTTCTCCAATGACAGCTGTTGTGATGCCCAGGATTATGATTAGCTCATTTAGCTTTCCGGAATTAACCACAAAGGCTATTACCCGTATAAACGCCGAAACCATTGCTATTGGGAATACAGAGGCAAGGATTGTTGATCCTCTCCCTGAGGCGTTTGCGTACACATCTGGAGCCCAACCATTGAAAGGAAATAGCTTGGTCTCAACGCCCAGCCCCACTATCATTAGCAGACCGGCTACGAGTAACACATCGGGATTTAGTGATGTCACCTTTGCCGCGGCATCAGCCATATTCAATGTTCCTGCCGAGGCGTAAATGACTATCACACCAAGAAGATAGAAAGACGAAGCAATAGAACCCAGTATTAGATATTTAAACGCGGCAAACTTGCTCTCTGCTTCCTTTCCTGATGCAGCGATTATATAGGCTGCGATAGCTGAAATTTCAAGGAATACAAAGAGATTGAAAAGGTCTCCCGTGAGAAGAATTCCATTTATCGCTGCCAGTGAAAGCATAAAAGCGACAGACATCTTTTCGCCTTTCTTCAGCACTTCAGATGACGTTGCAACTAGCGCAAGCAAAAAGATTATATTTACGGCCAACAAGAATAATCGGATCATATCGCTGACAACAAGGTTGATACCGTATGGGGGAATCCAACCTCCGATAATATAACTTTCAACACCATTACCATTGAAAATGAGAAAACTGAATATCACGTTTGACAAAGCAGAAATCCAGAGCAAGGCTTTTGAAAATTTCCCGGTAAATATGCCGAGAAATGCAAGGCCAAGCGGTAAAGCAATCAACCATATGGGGTTCATCCGTTATCCCCCCTTATTTCGTCTAATTCTATTGTCCCGTAGGAATCCATTACTTTTAATACCAGAGAAAGAGCCAGCGCAGTTACCCCAACACCTATAACGATGGCTGTTAACACAAGCGCTTGGGGAAGAGGGTCAACAAAATTCATCGTGCTCTTGTTTACAACGGGCGAAAGTATAGGAGCATTTCCTTCTGCAACATAACCTATCGAAACGATAAAAATGTTGACACCGAGTTCCGCAATATTAAGTGATACTACAAGTTTAACGAGATTTTTCTGTGATAACAGCCCATAGATTCCAATAGCTATGAGCATTATTGAAAAGTATTGAATCATTTTTCCCCCTCCTCTGCAAAGAAATCATCGAGGAGTCCTGAGAGTTCCGCTCCTACTTTCAAACCAATTATTGAATAGACTATAGGGACGATTCCGGCGCTTAAAAGATTGCCTATGGTTCCCGTAGGTAGAAAATTTTGAAGGAAAGAACCAGTAACGAGCAAACCTACAACGCCTATCACTACATATAATAATCCCATTGAGCCTTCAAGAACTTTTAGCAGTTTTGATGTACGCATCTTGTCATCCACAATGAGCATCAACAAGGCGCTTGCGGCAATTATCGTACCGCCGGGGAATCCACCTCCAGGCGTGAGGTGACCATGAATAAAAACATATGCCCCGAAAACTATCAAAAGAGTGGCTATAATCCTTGCGGCTATTTTTACGATCGGGTTGATAGAAATGGTGAGCTTTTTTCGCTTACCTCCTCCGATGAGAATTGCTACGCCCGTCGCCGATAGGAAAAGAACTGTTACTTCGCCAAGTGTGTCAAAAGAGCGGTAATTAACAACCACAGAAGTTACCATATTTGCCGAACCGCTTTCAGCATCTTTCGTTTCACCATAAACGACTTCTTCTGAGTTATCGCTAACGGATTTAGAAATGTATTTGTTAGATACGCGTTCTGATAGATTCACTTCGCCAAATTTTGGAATGCCCATTAGCTCATTGGAATCCGAATTTAGAATGCTGACAAACATAAAAAAGAACAGAAGGGCAATTAGAGCGGCAACCGCTTTTTTCATTCGGATTCCCCCCTTCCCAGGCGCTTCAGGGTAAGCAAAAATATTGCCGTCGTCAACCCCGCGCCAACTGCCGCTTCAGTAATAGCAACATCCGGAGCTTTCAATAAAACAAAAGAAACAACGGCAAGGAGACTTGCCAGCGAAAGCATAACCACAGAAGTTATCAATTTTTTAGCTTCAATTGCCACAAGTGAACTGACAACAAGCACAGCGCCAATTATAAAAGAAATCACACTCACCTTTCAGCACCTCCCTCATCCGGAAGGTATTCCCCTGTATCAGTTCTCGGGTCAGGCTTTACACCGGATTTAAGAGAAGCCCTCGCTAGAGCTGAGCTCCCTACCGGATTGGTAATGGCTATGAATGTTACAATGACAATTGTTTTTAAGAGCCACTCTGGGTGAACGAAGCCTACTCCCAGTATCAAAGAAAAAGAGCCTAAGGTTGTTGCTTTTGTTCCAGCCTGGAGCCTGTTGTATACATCAGGCATTCTAAGCACCCCAAGCCCGCCGAGGAGGTAGAAAAGCGAACCAATTGTTATGAGCGTGTAACCAATTATCTCCATAATCATTTTTTCCCCTCCAAATACCGCGCCACAACCACCGTTTCGAGGAAAGAAAGAGCAGCATAAACAAGTGCTATATCAAGGAAAAGAGAATTATCCTCGATAAGCGCGAAGAGTACAATAACCCCGGTGATTATGACATTCATGATGTCAAGCGCTGCCACCCGATCAGACAGTGTAGGGCCGCGCAGTATCCGTAACAGTGCGAGCAATGCGCCAAGAATTATCAAAGAGAGAAAAACTACAAGGGCGGTCATTCAAAAATCCCTCCAATCCTTCTCTCAAAACTGCCTACTATAGCCTTCTTAATCTCTTCCGGGTTATCTGATTTTTTGTCTATCCAGTGAACATAAATCCCTTCTTTGTCCAGATCAAGACTGAGCGTTCCCGGAGTCAACGTTATCGAATTTGCAAGGGTCAGTTTCGAGATTTCTCCTTTCAACTTCACCGGTACTTTAACAATGGCAGGGTTTATTGGCAGTGAGGGGTTGAGAACACGTCTGGCTACATCAAGATTAGCTTTTACCATTGCTACGATAAATACCGGCAGGTACCCGAAAACAAATTTCAGAGCTCTTATGGGGAAATCAATGCCTATGTTGAGCTTTGAATATCGCGCGGTAACAATCGCGACAATCAAGGCAACCACAACTCCCATCACGAGTTCTGAAAAAGCTACACTTATAGTGAAACCTATCCACAGTAAATAAGTCAGCACAAATACAGAAAGAAATTTCAGGGTCATAACATACCCCCTTCTTGTGAATTTGTGAAATAATTAACTTGGAACATAGTTATTATACCATAACCCTGTATGGGTATCATGATTCTGTGTTAAATTAGTGATAACCGTAGACCAATTTTTTCACAAACTCTGAAGACTTTTTAAAATAATTGCTCAAATAACATTAGCAGATATTTTTAGGAAATTTTAGTCAAATAACTTTAGGCGGCATCTCGAATCTATCATCAGGAGGCAAATTAGTGATAATGGTTGTGGGTTGTTGGTTGTGGGTTGTTGGTTGTGGGTTGTTGGTTGTGGGTTGTACGTAAAGCGCTAACAATCGAGAGCGGAAGGGCGAGAACCGAGACGAAGAGACCGAGAGCCGAGAGTCCGACGACGTCCCGCAACCTACAACGATTATGCCATTGTACAGCCTCCCACAACCTACAACCTACAACAAATATAGATTATATCTGTTTTTCAAGTAAGCGCTGCTTCACAAATTACCAGCTTTGGCAAACATCAATACCCAATAAGTTTTTTAGAAATCTGGTTTTGTCGTGTGATAAGCTCGTTCAGCTCATCATCTAAAATCTGTCCATCTTTTATTCTTACTGCGCCATTTACCATTACAAAATCAGCTTTTCCTGCATCGCACATGATTATCGCAGCGGCCGGGTCTGCAAGCCCTCCGGCAAGCGAAAGCTGGTTGAGGTCAAAGCCTATGATATCTGCTGCTTTACCTACTTCTATTGAACCGATATAATTGTCCATCCTCAGAACTTTTGCGCCTCCCATTGTTGCCATGTAGAGCACATCTCTTGGAGTTAGCGCATCTGCGCCTTTAACTACGCGCTGGAGCATCATGGCATTTCTTGCTTCAAGCAACATATTTCCTGAATCATTTGAAGCGCTTCCGTCAACAGCTAACCCTATCCTTATGCCCGTTTCTTTCATTTCTTTTACAGGTGCAATGCCTGAGCCAAGCCTCATATTCGAAGTGGGGCAATGAGCCATACCGCAATCGTTATCAGCGAGCTTCCTTATATCCTCGTCAGATAGCCAAACGAGATGGGCAAACCACGTACGCGGATTAAGCCAGCCTATTTTTTCCATATAGTCCACCGGCCTGAGCCCGACCTTTTCAAGACAGTACTCTTCTTCATCTTTGGTTTCGGCAAGATGCGTATGCAATAGGACATCGTATTTCTCAGCTAATTCAAGTGTCTTTATCATAGACTGTTCAGTAACTGAAAAGGGAGAACATGGAGCTAAGGCAATGCGTGTCATAGCATATTTTTCAGGATCGTGGTATTTTTCAATTAGCCTGATTGAGTCTTCGAGAATTTCTTCTTCTGTCTGCACAACTGAATCGGGTGGCAACCCACCGTCTTTTTTAGAAAGAGACATTGAACCCCGTGTCGGGTGAAACCTGATGCCACATCTCTTCGCAGCTTCTATTTCAGAATCAATGAATTCTTTCATTCCCTTTGGATGAAGGTAAAGCATGTCTGTTGTAGTAGTAGTTCCTGTGTTCATCATTTCGTAAATGCCTATCGCAGCGCTAACATAAACCGCTTCATTGTCTATATTTTTCCAGAGTTCGTAGAGATATACGAGCCAGTCAAAAAGCTTTGCTGAAGAGACTGCTGGAACATTTCTAAACAGGGACTGGTAAAGATGGTGATGTGTATTCACAAAGCCTGGTAGAACGACTTTGCCTGCCATATTTATCTGCCAATCTGCCCCAGGCGCGTCACCTGTACCGATTTCTTTTATCACATTGCCTTCAATGAGAATATAAGCATTGGTCAATTCTTGCATCTGATCGTTCATTGTCATTAGTTTATCAATGTTTTTCAGAACAATAGTCATTCTTCCACCTCCAATATGATTTTAACATTTATTTGTGATTGTGAGCGAGACAGAATGACTGAAAAAGCGGGAGCCGAGAGACTAGAGAACGAGAAGAAAATATGCTCGGTTCTTTGTGGGTTATTGGTTGTAGGTTGTTGGTTGTACGTAAATCGCTGGCAATCGAGAACCGAGAGGCCGTGAACAGAGAAAACAAGTGCCAAGTTACGAGTTGCCAGAGAATAAATGAAAACAGTTATGCTGGGTTTCGCCCAGGCTGTGCGCAACCAAGTCGCACACAACCGACAACCAACAACCGATAACAATTGTGCCGTTGTATAGCTGCCTTCTCGGCTTGTACAGACACGCACAACCTACAAAAATATAGACTTCATATGTTTTTCAAGTAAGCATCGCTCCGCCAATTGTCATACCGTCAACAGTAATTCTACCAATTGACATTTTAAAACTTACTTTTCACACGATATTTGATTTGCTTGTATAATCATGTTGAGGTGGACCACGATGACAGAAGGAATTTTTGAATCGCCGGAAAAAATACTTGCTTTTTATAAGGAAAGGCATCCATTGATTGGCGGAAATAACCCCGCTTTGCTTGTGATTGATGCCCAGAGATATTTCTTTGACAGTAGTTCCAAAGCCTTCATTAAAGATTCATTAATAATACTGCCCAGAATAAAGGCACTTATTGAGTTCTTTCACGAAAATAATCTACTTGTCTTCTTTACCCGGCATATCGATATCCCCAAGAGTCCGATGCATAAGTGGTGGGGCAACCTTATGAAAGAAGATGATCCACTTACAGAATTGATTATTGAGGGCAAACATGTAATAAAAAAGAACAGTTACGACGCTTTTTATGAAACAGAGCTGGAAGAAAAATTGTGGGAGTTTAAAGTTGATCAGCTTTATATCTGCGGTGTGCAGACGCATTTATGCGTTAGCAGTACCGTGCGCTCCGCCTTTATAAGGGGATTTGGGCCGGTTGTAGTTATGGATGCAACAGCATCTAAATACTATCAGCTGCACATTTCTTCACTCATGTCTCTGGCACATGGGTTTGCAATTCTCGCAAGCGTTGAAGAGGTCAAAAGATGTTTGTCGATGTTGCGATAATCGGAGCAGGTCCTGCCGGAATAGCCTGTGCTATCCAGCTCAAGCATCAGGGGATTGAATTTGTGCTGCTGGAATCGGGGAAAATTGGTGGAATGGTTATAAATGCAAATTTTGTGGAAAACATGCCGCTTTTGCCTCCATTAAGCGGTAAAGAAGTTGTGAAGTTACTTATCGAGAAACTGAAATATTATGATATAGAAGTGATAAACACTCTTGTAACCTCTATCAGTAAAAAAGAAAATATTTTCAACATAGGGTACTCTTCTGGAAGTTTGTGTTCAAAGTATGTCGTTATTGCGACGGGAACCAAACCCAAACGCGTAAAGAGCTTCGAAGTCTCTTCAAAGGTTGTGTATGAGCCTTTAAAACTCTTTGGAGTTTCAGGAAAGGGAATAGCTATTGCTGGTTCAGGTGAAGCAGCGTTTGACGCGGCAATGAGTCTGTCCAAATCAAATAGGATAACCTTGTTTGCCAAACATAGCACATTTAATATCTCCCCCCGATTACTCGACATGGTGGAAAAAAGCGAGAATATAGTTGTCATGCGAAACAACCCCATCGAAAAAGTGTATGAAAAAGAGGATAAACTGTTTATTAAAACCCATTTTTTTGCTGGTTTCTATGACAACCTTCTTATAAGCATTGGCAGAGAAGCAAACAGGGAATTACTAAGTACTGAACTGTTAAGCGATAAAAGGGTCTATCTGGCGGGAGATGTAAGACGCGGAAAACTCGGACAGATGTCGATAGCCATTGGTGATGGCATTGAAGTAGCTCAAGAGATAGTCGCTGATTTAAGAAAAAATAGATAGAAGGAGGCCTCAAACATGCAGATTCTTGAAAAGTACGGGAGAGATGATATCGCATGGGTTTTCCTTGGAAAGACCTCTAAAGGGAATACGGTAGAGTTTGTTGAATCGGTACAACCACCAATTCCGAGAGAAGATAAGGAAGTTATCATTATCTCCACGCTCGTCGGTTGCCCGGCGGGATGTTTCATGTGTGATGCCGGAGGGTTTTATGAAGGAAAATTATCCGCAGGCGAAATGCTGGAACAAATCGATTATATTGTATGCAAGAGGTTTGGGGATTTCAAAGTTCCTTCAAAGAAGTTCAAAATCCAGTTTGCGAGAATGGGCGAGCCTGCATTGAACGATGAAGTTCTTGAAGTGTTGAAGGAGCTTCCTAGAAGATATATTGCGCCCGGACTACTTCCATCTATTTCTACAATCGCGCCTGTTGCGAGAGAAGCATTTTTTGAAAGCCTCATTGAGATCAAAAATGAATATTATGCATCAGGTCGATTCCAGCTCCAATTTTCTATACACTCTACGGATTATCGGCAACGTGACGCTATAATCCCGGTCAAAAAGTGGAACTTCAAAGATATAGCGGAATATGGTAAAAGATTTTACAAAGAGGGTGACAGGAAAATCACGCTGAATTTTGCTCTTGGAAAAGAGAACATAATTGAAGCAGAAAAAATCAGAGAATTTTTCGACCCTGATATATTCCTGATTAAAATCACTCCAGTAAATCCTACATATCGGGCAATCGAAAACAATATTGAATCAGCTGTTGATTCAGGGAAAAAAGCTCTCCCTTACCACCCGGGTTTGCTTGAAAAATTTGAAGAGTTTGGCTATCAAGTGATTTTGAGCATTGGGGAATTGGAAGAAAACAAGATAGGCAGCAACTGCGGTCAATTTGTTCAAAGACACTTGAACAGCAAGTTGAAAATTTCGGAGGCATATAAATATGAATCTATAAGATAATTAAAGATTGGCAGCAATTAGAAGGCACAGAGCATATTTACCGCTTACTTGGAAATTTTGCCATTTTTCGCTAAAAAAGTATAATTTAATAAATTATAGCTTATCAAAAGAAAGGAATGATCTCATGAACAAAGAAATTTTGAAGGCTGCTGAAAAATATAGGGACAAGCTCACGGAGTTTATGAGAGATCTTGTGAGGACAAAGAGCTATTCAGCAGGTGAAAGAGAAGTGGTTCAAAGAATCAAGCATGAAATGGAAAAAGTGGGATTTGATGAGATTATTATCGATGGTATGGGAAATATCCTGGGCAGGATTGGGAGTGGTAAGAAGATTATAGCCATGGATGCCCATATCGATACTGTTGAAGTGGGAAATCCTGATCTCTGGGAGGTTGATCCCTTTGAAGCTGTTGTTAAAGATGGAGTGATCTATGGACGGGGAGCAAGCGATCAGAAAGCAGGCATGGCTTCAATGGTTTATGGTGTAAAGGTTATGAAGGAACTCGGACTGCTGGGCGATTTTACTCTTTACGTTACTGGCACGGTAATGGAAGAAGACTGCGATGGTCTTTGTTGGCAGTACATAATAAATGAGGAAGGAATCAAACCCGATTATGTAGTCATCACTGAACCTACAAACCTAAACATTTATAGAGGGCATAGAGGAAGGATAGAGCTCCAAATAAAAACAACCGGTTTGTCCTGCCATGCTTCTGCACCAGAACGCGGCGAGAATGCGGTTTACAAAATGAGCAGAATCATTCAGGAAATAGAAAAGCTGAATTATAGGCTCAGGGACGATTCTTTTCTCGGTAAGGGGACAGTCGCTGTAACCCAGATATTTTTCAAGTCACCCTCACACAATGCTGTTCCCGACGAGTGCACGATTCAACTTGATAGAAGGTTGACAAAGGGTGAAACCCGTGAAGTGGTTATTTCTGAATTGGAAGATGCCATAAAACGTGCTGGTGAAGAAGCGGAAATTATCGAGCTTGAATACAGAAGGGCTTCCTACACTGGTCTGGAATACCCCACTAAAAAGTATTTCCCAACATGGGTAATGGATGAGGACCATGAAATCGTCCAAAAAACGGTCAAGGCTTACAAAGAGGTATTCGGAGAAGCCCCCGTAGTTGATAAATGGATTTTTTCAACCAATGGTGTTGCCACAGCCGGGATGTACAAGATACCAACAATAGGCTTCGGCCCTGGAAATGAAATTCACGCTCACAGTCCCAGCGATCAGGTCTCTATCGAACATCTTGTCAAAGCCGCTGCTATGTACGCTTATCTTCCAATGAAATTATCTCAGGATTAATATAAGGAGGGGTAGTAATGAGTAGTATGCTCAGAGGACGACATTTTATAACGACACAGGAATTCTCGAAAGATGAAATCGATTTGATGTTGGATCTTTCTTCCGATTTGAAACGGAAATTCGCTGTCGGAGAACTAACCCCGTGGCTTCTTTATAAGACGGTTTTCATGATTTTCTTTGATGAATCCACCCGCACCCGAAATTCCATAGAAGCCGGAATTACCCAGCTGGGCGGGCACGCACATTTTTTGAATCCCAAGGTTATGCAAACAGCTCATGGCGAAGTAGCTCGCGATACTGCGATGATACTTTCGAGGTATG
Source organism: Kosmotoga arenicorallina S304 (assembly GCF_001636545.1). Classification (GTDB taxonomy): domain Bacteria; phylum Thermotogota; class Thermotogae; order Petrotogales; family Kosmotogaceae; genus Kosmotoga_B; species Kosmotoga_B arenicorallina. The sequence goes on from NZ_JFHK01000022.1 coordinate 18,810, forward strand.
GGCACGCCATTGCGGTTAGACATTGTGCTTATAAAATAGGAAATGCATATCTGAGAGAGCTTGCAAAACACTCTTCTGTTCCGATACTCAACCTTCAAGACGATTATTACCATCCCATGCAAGTGCTTGCTGACATGATGACCATCCGCGAAAAATTCGGTCAAAACACGAGAGGCCTTAAAGTAGGGATCAGCTGGGCATATGCAGAGAGCCACCTGAAACCTCTTTCGGTTCCTCAATCTCAGATTTTGCTTTTCCCGAGATATGGTCTCGATGTCACTCTTGCATATCCCGAAGGCTTCGATTTAATGCCTGAAATTGTTGAACAGGCCAAGAAAAACGCAGAAGAAAACGGGACAAAATTTGAGATATCCCATGACATGGATGCTGCCTTTGAAGATGCCGATATTGTTATCCCCAAATCCTGGGGTGGGTTCTTCGTTTCGGATAATCCAGAAGAGATAATGGCTGAAACGAGAAAACACAAAGACTGGATCTGTACACCCGACAAAATGAAACTCGCAAAAAGACACGCTATATACATGCACGCCTTGCCTGCTGACAGGGGCAGAGAAGTAGTTAATGAGGTAATTGACGGGCCACAATCCGTGGTAATTGATGAAGCCGAAAACAGATTGCACACAGCGAAAGCAGTAATGGCATTAACAATGGGAGGCAGGCCGTGAGCTTCGAGCTCTCTTTAATCGGTGGAACCCTTTGTGATGGCTTTACAGTAAGAAAGGGCAATGTATATGTTTCAAAGGGAAAAATAAAGGCCATCACTCCCAACGACGTTATTTTTGAAGCCAGACAGTCCTATGACTGTGCTGGCTTATTTGTTTTTCCGGGGTTTGTTGACCCTCATGTCCATTTGAGCCTCGATTTGGGAAAATACATTTCTGCAGATGATTATGAGAGTGCTTCCGATGCCGCTCTGAGTGGCGGAGTAACGACCTTCTTTGATTTCACCGAGCCTGTATACTCCAAAGATAATTTTGAAGATGTCTTAAATGAAAAACTTTTACAGGGAAAAAGTTCGAAAATCGACTTTGGACTGCATCTTACTCTCGGGAAGAATAAAGGCTTCACCGCGGAAGATATAGCCAATTTTGCCATCAGTAATGGCATTCCATCCGTCAAGATATTCACAGCATATGGAGACAGCAACAGGCGCACTGACAGGGGCTTTATGTATGAATTATTCAGACAGTCATCAAAAAAAGGATATGTTGTGCTGGTTCATGCGGAAGATGATGAGCTTATAAAAAGCAATGCGAAGCACATTCCCGAGATAATCAACAATCTTTCCAGAATAAGGTCAAGTGAAAGCGAGTTGGTTGCGGTTTTTGATGTTGCATTGCTTGCTCGATTAGCAGAAGGGCAGATTTATATTGTTCACCTTTCAAGCGGTCAAACGATGGAAGAATTAAGCAGATTAGAAAACAGCTGGTACAAGAATATCGTTATTGAAACCTGTCCACAATACCTTTTGCTTGATGATACAAGATTGATCGGAGAAGATAATTATCTTTTTAGTTTTTGCCCGCCTTTGAGAAGTACGGAAGAAAGGGAAAAGCTTATTCATTATCTCAAAGAGGGAAAAATCAAGACAATAGGTACTGATCATTGCCCTTTCAGTGTTAGCGAGAAAATGGAAAACGCTCCAAATTTGGGTTCTATTCCCTACGGTATTCCAACACTCGGTTTTACCTTTTCGCTTTTAAGGAGCATAATATCTGATCCTTTGCTTCTTATAAGATTACTCTCCGTAAACCCTGCAAAATCGTTGGGTCTGTTTCCAGAAAAGGGATCTTTAATACCCGGAACAGATGCGGATCTTGTTGTGGCTGATATGGAAAAGGAATGGACAATAGAAACACCGACTTACGGAAAAGCCGAATATTCCCCATATCTTGGCCTGAAGGCCAGGGGGAAAGTGTTAAAGACTTTTCTGAGAGGAGAATTGGCTTACGACGGGAAGGAGGTAACCGTTTCCGCAGGAAGGGGAAGGTTCATTATGAGAAATCCCATACATTGGGGGGATTAACTTGCTTATCAAGAATGTGTCCGTTTTTACAGGAAAGGATTTTATCAAGCACGGATATGTAGTTGTAAGAGGCAATAATTTTGACTATGTGGGGGGGACAGAACCAGAAGGTAATTATGATGAAATTATTGATGGAAACGGAAGGCTTTTAATGCCAGGGTTCATAAATGCCCATACCCATATTTATTCGGCCTTTGCAAGGGGGATGGCGCTTGATTACTTCAATCCTTCTTCCTTTACCGAGCTTCTGGAACAGCTTTGGTGGAGACTGGATAGAAAATTAAGCTTACCAGAAATAGAGTTGAGCGCTTATATTGCAGCTGTTGAATCTTCTGAATCGGGAGTTACATCTCTTATTGACCATCACTCATCGCCTGCTGAAATTTCAGGTTCATTAAATACCATTGCAAGGGCGGTAAATGATGTAGGATTACGCGTAGATACATGTTACGAAGTTTCTGACCGTGATGGAGTTAAAGCAGCAGAAAGAGGCATATCTGAAAATGTCAGCTTTTTCGAAAGGAGAAACGAGTTCAAAGGAGCTCATTTCGGGCTTCATGCTGGTTTTACCCTTAGCGATGAAACACTAAAAAAAGTTTCAGAAGCATCAAAAGGCAGGATTCCCATACATGTTCATGTTGCAGAAGGACCGGAGGATGAAGAGAGTAGCCTTTCAAGATATGGAAAACGCGTGGTGCAGCGTTTTTATGACTATGAGCTCCTGATACCCGGCTCGATTTTTGCCCACTGTATTCATGTCAATGATAATGAGTTAGCGCTCATCAAAGAAAGGGACGTTTATGTGGTAGTTAATGCACAATCAAATATCAACAACGGAGTTGGAATAACATTCTGGCCACATTTTACAGAGCGAGGAGTGAAGGTCGGAATCGGAAATGATGGTTTCGGGTTCAACATCGCCAATGATATCCGTTTCTTTATTTTAACTCCTCATCATGAGAAAAGAGATCCAAAAGTATCCAGCACAAGAGATTTGCTAAACACGTTTTTCAAAAGTAATGCCGAAATCGCTTCCAGATCATTTGGCATAAACCTTGGCTTCATAGAGCCTGAATACAGAGCAGACTTCATAATTGTCGATTACAATTCGCCTACCCCTATAAATAGCGAGAACTTCAGTGATCACTTCTTCTATGGGATTATTGACAATTTGAAGGTGATTGATGTCTATGTTTCTGGTAAACCCGTAGTGAAACACGGGAAAAACATTACCATAGACAAAGAGGTTCTGTACAGCGAAGCAAGAAAAATTGCAAGCTCTTTGTGGAGAAAAATATGAAAGAGGGTATGAGTATGGATTTGAGTGTGGAAATTGCTGGAATAAAACTGAAAAATCCCGTTATGCCTGCTTCCGGGCCACTTACAGGAGATGATAAAAAAATGCTTGCCCTGGAAAGGTTAGGCGTAGGGGGAATGGTTACCAAGACCATTTCTTCAAAAGCGGCAGAAGTCCCAAGACCCTGCATAATAGCGGGAAATAACTATGTTATGAACACGGAACTCTGGACAGAGTTCCCGCCGGAAAAGTGGGAAAGCGAGTTTTTACCGGCGTATCGTGCCAAAAGCAACATTCCTCTGATAGTGAGTTTAGGTTATACGCCTGACGACCTTAATCTTTTAGTCCCGAGATTTGACAGATTTGCAGATGGGTTTGAGTTATCCACACATTATGTAGCCGATGATCCGAAATTGATGAAACAATTGATAAAAGCGGTCAAGATTCACACAGATAAACCCGTATTCTTGAAATTTGACCCGTCAGTACCAGACCCGGAGGGCATGGCTAAAACTATAGAAGATGCTGGTGGAGACGGTATTGTCATTATGAACTCCCTTGGCCCTGCATATCCTCTGGATAGGAACGCAAGAAAATCTTTTCTGGGCAGCAAAGATGGTTTTGGGTGGATAAGCGGTCCAGTGATCAAGCCACTTTCACTTGCAATGGTTAAGCGAGTAGCCAAAGCCACATCATTGCCCGTTATTGGAGTAGGCGGCATATCAAGTGCTCAAGATGTCATTGAATTCTTGATGGCTGGCGCAGCAGCGGTTCAACTTCTATCAGCGGCATTGATAAGAGGAAAAAGCGTATATAAACGAATAGTAGATGAACTTCCGGAAAAGCTTAAGAAAATTGGTGCACAGACCGCGGGAGAAATAGTTGGGATAGCCAAAGATTCGAATAGTAAAGCTTCTTTCAAAAGAAGGCTTCCGGTTATTGACAAAGAAAAATGTACCCTCTGTGGTCTCTGTGTGGATATATGCCCGTATTTCGCTTTGACAATCGAAAATAATGCTGTTGCCGTAAATCAGGAAGAATGTTTTGGGTGTGGGTTATGTCAGAGCCGTTGCCCAGTTAAGGCAATCGGAGGTGTACTGGAATGAAAAAGTTCCTACTGCGTTGCCTCCATTGTGGCAGAGAATATTGCCCTTCAGAGATAGAATACACATGCCCGCATTGCGGCGACAGATTGGGAACGCTTGAAGTCATTTACGACCGGGGATATTTGAAAAAAGCTGTTAAGAGAGAGCGTTTTGAAAAATTTTCGCCAAAGGGGATATGGCAATTTGAAGCACTCTTGCCTGTGAGTGAAAATGGGTGGAAACCACCTCTTCTCGTTGGGAATACACCTTTATACAAATCCAGGAAATTATCTGAAAAATACGGAGTTGGTGAGTTATTTATAAAAGACGATGGAAGAAACCCCACAGCTTCTTTTAAAGACCGGGCTAGCGCGGTAGCAGTTGCAAGAGCCGTCGAAAAAGGTTATGATACGCTTTTTTGCGCATCTACCGGAAATGCTGCAAGCTCATTGTCAGGATTATGCGCTGCTTCAGGATTGAAGAGTTATATTTTTGTCCCGGCCTCGGCTCCTGTTGCAAAATTGACCCAGTTGCAGGTTTATGGCGCAAGGGTAATCCCGATTGACGGAAGTTATGATGAAGCCTTTGACATTTCGATGAAAGTAGGCTTTGAAAATAATTGGTATTGTCGGAATAGTGCGATAAATCCATACCTGCTCGAAGGCAAAAAAACTGGCGCGCTAGAAATTGCTGTTCAAATGAATTGGGCTTTGCCTGATTTTGTTTTTGTGTCTGTTGGTGATGGAACTGTACTGAGCAGTTTTCATAAGGGATTCCTGGATCTAAAAGAAGCCGGTTTAATTGATGAAATTCCAATTATTGTTGGGGTGCAGGCAGAGGGAGCTGATGCGATAATAAGAGCCTATGAAAAAGGAGAGCCTTTCGAACCAGAGGATATAGAGGCTTTTAGCGTTGCTGATAGCATTTCTGTCGGAAAACCCCGCGATTTTTTGAAGGCATGCGTTTACACAAAAAGAAACAAGGGTCTCTTTGTAAGGGTTTCAGATGAAGATATATTGAATAGTATAATTGAACTGGCACGGGCAACAGGAGTCTTTGCTGAGCCAGCAGGCGCGACAGCCTTTGCAGGTTTTAAGAAGCTTCATAGCCAGGGGCGTTTATCCTCTTCATCACGGATAGTCATTGTGGTAACAGGCAACGGCCTGAAAGACCTCAAAGCCCCACAAAAAATGCTTAAGCCTCTTAAAAAAGTACCTGCAAATTTGGACAAAGTCAGGGAGGCGATAGGTAGTGATTGTTGAGTTCACTTTAAATGGCAAAAAAGTTGAGTACGATGTCCGGCCTGATATGCGTGTACTCGATTTTTTGCGCGATGAATTGGGATTAACAGGTCCCAAAGAAGCCTGTGGTGAAGGTGAATGCGGTGCATGCACAATTATTGTAAATGGACTGAATGTACATTCCTGTTTAATGCTGGCTGCCGAACTCGATGGTAAAGAAGTATGGACTATTGAAGGCTTGAAAGGACCGGATGGTAAACTGCATCCTATTCAGGAAGCCTTCGTAGAGGCCGGTGCTATTCAATGTGGTTTCTGTACCCCGGGTATGGTTATATCAACCAAAGTGTTGCTGGACAACAATCCTTCACCCACGCGTGAAGAGATAAAAAAAGCACTCGAAGGAAATCTATGCAGATGTACTGGCTATTATAAGATAATCGATGCTGTGGAAATCGCGGCTGAAAAATTAAAAGGCGATGAATAGAGAAGAAATTGCCATTGTAATTCTTGCTGCTGGCGGTTCGAAAAGATTTGGTGGCAACAAACTGTATTCACCACTAATGGGGAAATCCTTGATTTCTTATGTTCTAGATGAATTTTGTATTGAAGATTTTGGCGAAAAATTGCTTGTGGTGAATCCGGATTTTCCCGTAAAAGATGTTGAGTGCCAGAATATCAATATCATTATAAACGATGATTATCAGAAAGGGTTGTCAACGAGTCTTGTACTGGCGACAAAGGAAGCCATATCTCGAAAACAAAAGGGTCTTTTCATCTCACTTGGCGATATGCCTTTTATCACCAGAGAGGATCTTGAGAGTTTGTTTAGGGCTGTTCAGGATTATCCTGACTGCATTATTGCATATAGCTATAATGAAGTAAAGGGATTTCCAACTTATGTACCCGGGAAGTATTTTGACAGGCTTTTGAAATTAAGGGGAGATAAGGGGATAAAACAGCTCATCGCTACCAAAGAGGTGAAAGTGAAATACCTCCAAGGATGCTGGCGCAATACATTTGATATTGATACCCCCGGGGACATTGAGGAGGCTGAAAAATTACTTGACAACCTTAAAAAACTTGATTGAAAAACTTCCATATAGCGGGGAATATGTTCTCGCAATTGTGGTTTCTGCAAAATCATCGAGCTTCCGAAAATCCGGTGAGCTTTACGCTATGGATGAAAATGGCAGAACTTTCGGAAAATTTGAAGGGGCTTTTGGTGAATTTTTGCTGAAAAATCTAAAAAGAGCTTTATTTAGCGGCGAATCTTTCCTTGAACGCTTTATCGAATTCAGGGCTGATGCGGGTAAACATGGCGCTACATGTGGTGAAAGGACCGAGGTGTTTTTCATGTATCAGGGTGAAGGGCCGAAAGTACATATTTTTGGAGCGGGTAATATTACCCCGTTGTTACTTAAGGTTTTTGAAGTGGCCGGGTTAAACTGCACTGTGATTGACGATGACGAAGTGTTTTTGTCTAAAATCAAAGGCGCGAGAACTTACAAGGTTGACTATAATAAAATGGAAGGCTTTCCAGAAATAAAGCCGATAGATTTTTGCGTAATAGTTACCAGAGGGCATATCAGGGATCTTGAAGCGCTGAAAGTGTGCTTTGAAAAAAAACCGCGCTATATTGGTATGATTGGTTCTGAGAAGAAAAACACAGAACTTAAAGAGCGCTTTATTTTAGAGGGTTTTGGCGAAGAGGATTGGGAAAAAATCCGAACTCCCATCGGGCTTGATATCGGTGCAAAATCTCCAGGGGAAATTGCTGTGGCTATCGCCGCTGAAATAATATCTGAAAGAAGGAAAAATGTAGAGAAGAAGGGGGTGTAGTGGTGAGCTTTGATGTCCTGATGCCTGAATCAGAGGATGAGCTCCTTACTTTGTTGATGAGTGAGAATGCCAAAATAATGGCTGGCGGTACGGATATTCTTGTCCGTATAAGAGCCGGAAAGATAAAGCCTGAAAAAATTATTAGCTTATCGAAAGTTAGAGGAATGGATGAAATAATAGATAAAGGCGACCGCATTTACATTGGCTGCAAGGTTACGCATTCGGCAGCGTTAAGTTCTGAGATATTAAAGGAGCATTCCCCTATAATGCTTATGGCGTTAAGAGAAATTGGCTCTCCGCAGATAAGAAACCGGGGGACAATCGTAGGGAATATTGTCAATGCTTCGCCAGCAGGTGATTCCATTATTCCGCTCTATTTGTCAAATGCAAGAGTAGTAATAAGTGGTCCAAAGGGAGAATACAAGCTTCCCATAGAGGAATTCATAAAAGGACCCGGCAAGACAGCGCTTTCTATAGGTGAATTTGTGAGGGCTGTGGAATTTGAAAAGAGTGGAAGTTGGTATCCGCTGTTTTACAAAGTTGGTCAGAGAACAGCCATGGCTATTGCAATTGCTTCAATCGGGTTGCTGGTGAAAGATAATAATCTCAGGATAGCTTTTGGTTCCGTAGCCCCCACAGTGGTAAGGGCCTACAAAGCGGAACGTTATTTTGAAAGAAATAACGGGAATATAGCTGTTATGGACGAATTTATTGAGCTTTGTATGGAATACATTTCGCCAATCGATGATGTAAGGGCTTCAGCATGGTACAGAAAAGAAGTTATAAAAAATCTTTTAAGGGATACCTTTAACTCTTTGAGGAAGAAGGTGTTGTAATGCTTGTGAATGTTAAGGAATATTTCAAACCTACCACTGTTCAGGAAGCATTTGAACTGTTTAACGAGGACAGAGCACATTCTGTTTTCCTCGCAGGTGGAACTACCGTTGCATTGATGAAATCATCATCTATTGAAAGAATCATCGACCTTGAAAACGTCGGGTTAGATACAATTACCGAAAAGGATGACAATTTGATAGCAGGCGCTATGGTAACCATTGAAGATTTTCGGAGAAATGAACTGGTGCGTAAACATTTCGGAGATTTTTTCTTTAATGCCTTCTCAAAAGTTGCAAGCTGGCAGTTGCGAAATATGGCAACGTTGGGAGGTTCTGTTGCCCCAAAACTTGGCTGGTCAGATGTAACAGCATGCTTGATTGCAAGTAATGCACGTCTAATCGTTTATGATAAGCAGGGATTCCGGAACATATCCATTGATGAATTCAACCACATTCCGAAAGCGGAGAAGCCTTTGATAACAAATATCGTTTTTTCAGGCGACGGGTATTCCTATTCCTTCAAGAAATTTTCAAAATCTACTTTTGATATTGCAATTATCAACGTTGCCGTCGGCTTGAAATTACAGGGAGATATCATTGAAGATGCGCGAATAGTTATTGGCTCACGACCTCAATTTCCCGAAAGGTTCTCTCCTGTGGAAAAGGGTATCCGTGGTTTGAAGCTGGACAATACGACTGCTTCCATAGCCAGAAATCTGACTTTCGAAAATTATGAGGGTGGCTCCAATTTGATGGGATCAGCCGAATACAGACAGCATCTCGCATCTATTTTTGTTGAGCGGGCGTTGCTTGATATAAAGGAGATGGTACTATGATGCTTGAGTTAACTGTTAATGGAAGAGTTCACTCTGTTGAAATTAATCCGGGGGAAATGCTCCTTGACGTGCTCAGGCGATTGGGGTACAAGAGCGTGAGAAGGAGCTGCGATAACGCCAGCTGTGGAAATTGCACAGTTCTTCTGGATGGGAAACCGATACTTTCCTGTACAACTTTCGCTGCCAGGGCTACCGGACATAAAATCGAAACTGTTGAATCCCTTGAAAAAGACGGAATTTTGCATCCTATCCAGGAATCCCTTCTTGAAACAGGGGGCGCGCAATGCGGCTTCTGTATACCTGGTTTCGCCTTAACCGCAAAGGCCCTTCTTGAAGAGAATCCAGAACCGACGGAAGAGGAGATTCGAGAAGCTCTAAACGGGAATCTTTGCCGTTGCACTGGCTATGAGTCACAAATCAGGGCTATCCTCAACATAACTCACAAGAGAGGAGGCCTTTCCAATGACTGACGCGTTGAATACTAAAGAACTGAAATGTTTTAATGCAGTAAACAAGAGTGTAAAAAAAGTAGACGGTATTTCCCTTGTAACAGGACAACCTGTTTATACAAACGATTTTGATGTTCCAGGTGCTCTTTATGTAAGATTGGTTAGAAGTTCTCATGCGCATGCTATTATTAAGAACATTGATACTTCTCAAGCGCTGAAAATTCCGGGTGTTGTAACGATCCTAACATACAAAGATCTTCCCCGTATCCCCTTTACACGTGCTGGGCAGGGATATCCCGAGCCATCGCCATATGATACCTTTGTGCTTGATAAAAAAGTCCGATACGTCGGTGATCCAGTTGCGATTGTTGCCGCTGAAACGGAAAGAGCTGCGAAACTTGCTGTCAAAGCCGTTAAGGTCGAATACGAAGTCTTAGATGCAGTTCTGGATTTTGAGCAAGCAATAAGCGAGAATGCTCCAATAATACACGATGAACCGGAAGCGGTTGGGATTCATGATGCATCAAGAAATATAGCGGCACATTTCGAAATGGAAATCGGCAATATTGATGAAACGCTAAAAAGCTGCGATAAAGTAATTACAAGGACTTACCATACGAAGACTCAGCTTCATGCAATGATGGAGCCCCATGCTTCTATAAGCTATTTTGATCCAAACGGGAAGCTGACTGTTATAAGCTCCACCCAGGTACCTTTCCACGCTAGAAGGATTTTAAGCAGGCTGTTCAACATTCCTATAGGTGATATAAGAGTAATAAAACCACGTATTGGGGGAGGTTTTGGAGGAAAACAGGCCATTCACCTTGAACCATATGTGGTCGCTGTTACTTTAAAAACAAGAAGACCTGCAAGGATGGTTCTGGATAGATCAGAAGTGTCAATGGCTACAAACATTCGACATGAGATGAAATACACAGTTACAGTCGGCGCAACTTCCAATGGCGAAATAAAAGTCATAGACATGGAGGGGCTTTCCAATACCGGTGCTTATGGAGAGCACGCACTGACGACATTTATGGTTGCGGGATCGAAAACCCTTCCTTTATACAACAAAGTCGAAGCAGTAAGGTTTTCTGGAAACGTTGTCTATACAAATCTTCCATCTGCAGGTGCTTACAGAGGTTATGGTGCTCCTCAGGGTTTGTTTGCCCTTGACTGCACCATAGATGAACTTGCACGCGAATTGGGGCTTGATCCCCTTGATGTAAAGGAAAAGAATTCTATTAGAGAAGGAGAAAGCTCGCCGATATTCAGAATTATGGGAGAGGGTAGAGAAGGAGTGGATCAAATAGTTCGCAGTTGTAAGTTGCAGGAATGCATAGATAAAGGCAAAGCGGCAATTGGATGGAACGAAAAGTATGGGAAGAGGTTGAAAAATGGCAGTAAAGTTAGGGGTGTCGGTTGTGCCATTGCCATGCAGGGTTCAGGTATTGCGAAAATCGATATGGGTGCTGCGACGATTAAAATGAACGAAGACGGCTCTTTCAATTTGCTTCTCGGTGCAACGGACCTTGGAACAGGTAGCGATACGATAATGGCACAGATAGCCGCCGAGGTTTTGCAGGTTAGTTATGATAAGATCAAAGTATACTCTTCTGATACCGATTTAACTCCCTTTGATACGGGTGCTTACGCATCAAGCACTACTTATGTTTCTGGAAATGCAGTTAGGAAAGCAGCCGAAATGGTCAAAGAAAAAATTTTAGAGAAGGCTTCTGTTTATCTTGAAGAACCCAGGGAAAATTTAATGGTGGAAAATGCAAAGGTAGTATCTACAAAAACCGGTCGCGAAGTAACTTACGAAGAGCTGGGCACAAAGCTTTTTTACACCTTTGAACAGGAGCAAATTGCAGCGACCGCTTCCTATGTTGGTGAAGAGTCGCCACCACCATTCCTTGCGTCTTTTGCAGAGGTTGAAGTTGATCTTGAAACCGGTAAAATTGAACTTGTGAAATTCGTTTCTTATGCCGATTGCGGTACTCCCTTAAATCCAGTGCAGGCATTAGGGCAGCTTGAAGGTGCAACGATGCAGGGAATAGGATGGGCTTTATTTGAAGATGTTATTTACGGGAAAGACGGAAGGATGCTTACGAATGATTTCTTCACCTACAAGATCCCGGCACGTATGGATTATGGGAAACTCGAATGCGGTTTAGTAGATAGTTATGAGCCAACAGGACCTTTTGGAGCAAAAAGTATTGCCGAAATAGGTATAGATACTCCCATTCCCGCAATTGCTAACGCAATTTATGATGCCACAGGAGTGCGTCTTAGAAAAGCTCCCTTCAACAGCGAAGAGCTCTTTTTTGAGATTCTCAAAGAGGAGGTTTAGCGTTGAAAAAGGGTATAGTATTAATATTTGCTTTGGTCGCTTCCAGTGTTTTCTTTACAACCAGCCTTACCCTTTGGATAAGCTGGGAAGGCGAAGAATTTTTCAGCGAGGTCGCAAAATTATACACACAAGAAACAGGTATAGAAGTGAAGATCTTAAATGTCCCTAAATTGGACGACAAATTATTCACCGCTTTAAGAACAGGAAATTTACCGGATATTTCCATGGTAAAGGATGTTTATATTGAACGGTTATCAAAATCAGGATTTTTGACGAAACTTGATAGCAAGGATATAGAATTGATAGGGAGCTTTGATAGAGAATGCCTGGGACCTTATTCTTTCGATAGCACGGTATTTGCTATACCATATTATGCAGATGTTCAGGTAGTTTTTGCAAATCAAGCTCTCCTGCAAGGTCAAGGAATTTCTTTTGACGCAGGTTATGGTATAGAGGATATTGAGGAAATCGCGGAAAAATTTGCTGGTAGTAATATAATTCCTGCCGCGTGGGATTTTATGTCCCCTTATATTTTTTATCCCTTCCTGACGGCATTTGGTAATCTTAAGAATGAGGAAGGGAAACCTATTTTTGATTCCTCAGAGATTGGAGAGGGCATTGAATATATAAAAAGCCTTTTTGACAGTGGAACCTTTGTGAGAATGAACCGTGGAGCTCTTGTGAACTCTTTTGAAGACGGGAAAATAGCTCTGCTGATACAGGGTAGTTATCTTGCGAAAGATTTTGAAGAGGCTGGCATCGATTTTAAGATGCTTCCTTTTCCAGAAGTTAATGGCAAAAAAGTAAAACCGGTAATTGACTCAAAAGGGTTCGCAGTTTTCACCAAGGAGAAAAAAGATATTGCGATAGGCTTTCTCAAATTCCTTTACTCTAAAAGCATTGATTTTTGTATTGAATACAACAAGATTCCCCTCTGGACTTCAAAAGTTCCTGATGAGCTCTCGGAGCTTTATGATATATACAAAGAAGGGCAATATATGTTCAATGGTTTGAAGTTTCAGTCTCTGTATTTCAATACCATGAAAACTGTACTTCAAGCAGTTTATTCAGGTAGTCTTTCGGTGGATGAAGCACTCAAAAGTGCGCAAGATTACGTGAATTCGAATTGGTAATATGGGAGGATTTTTTTTAGGCACCGCGTTGATTCTTTTCATGATTGCAATATTTTCACGGAGGGCCACTTTTATGGCCCTTCCGCTTTTGTTAGTTGTAATACTGGTTACTGTTCTTCCTTTGATATGGGCTTTCTCGATTTCCTTTTTCAGATACGGGATTTTTGATACTTTTCCAGCATTTGTTGGACTCCATAATTACAAACTCGTATTTCAGGATAATGGTCTGAAATTGTCTTTCCAGATAACTTCTCTCTGGGCTTTTCTTAAAGTTTCACTGGAATTTATTATCTCCTTTTACCTCGCAATTTCGCTGCGTAAAACATCTATGGCAAACAGAGCCATCCTGCTCTTAATAGGCTTGGGGTGGTTCATGCCATCATTCATAAGCGTCTCAGCCTGGAGGGCTTTTATACAGGGATACGGCAGCAATTCTATCTTCAATATGATTTGCAATTTGCTCTTTGGAACCACAGTTAATATATCTACTCAACCTGCTGCCGCTTTTATTGCAACCCTTTTGGTGAGCGTATGGCTATCTATACCTATGAGTACAATGATAATTATCGCCATGCTTCAAAGCATCCCCGAAGACGTTGAAGGTATGTTGTTAATCGATGGCGCCAGAGACAGTGTTCTTTCAAGAATACTTTTCGGTCAAATCAGATATCTTCTAATACCATACTATTTTTTTCAACTCGCAAGGGCCTTTAAGGGGTTTTCGACTGCATTTTTGCTTAGCGGCGATGGTCCACTCCTTCCTGGAGGCTTTACTCCACAGACCATAGTGGGATCTACTTCATTTTTGGGAATAGTACTTTACAGGAAATTTAGCATTGAAGAAGACTATGGTGTGCTCTCAGCATATTCTGCTGTTGTTGGGCTTATAATGTTTCTGTGGTTAATAGCTGCTTTGAGTTCGAGGGCAAGGGTTCCGAAAAGGCATCGTTATATAATGTTTCTTGCAGCTGCTTCTCAATTATTTGCTGGCTATTATCTCGGATTGGGGATGTGGCCTTTTATAGTCGCAATGGGTTACCTTTTCTCAATTGCACTTATTCCAAAATTTAAAAAGGCTTTCAGGCTTCTTTCAGCGCTGCTTGTAATAACTGATGCCGGACTTTGCATTTATTCTGTCTATCTATGGGGCTGGAAAGGTATTAATCCGGCGACTTTTCTTGCTGTTCCGGCCATAATATTATCGCTAAGGTATAAAATACCCGTATTTAATTATTCAATTCCAAAGGTGATTAAAGGAATATTGAAATGGATTCCGGGAGTCATAAGCCTATCTATATTGATTTATATAGCGCTATTAGCGCTTTCAGAAAAAAATAGCGTTTTGCCAGAATTTACCAAACTAACTCTCGGGAATTTTTCCACGGTGTTTTTTAAGCATGGACTCTGGCTTAATTTACTAAACACATTGAAAATAGCATTATACAGCATTATTATACTCTTTGTTACTGCTTTACCATTCAGCTACCTTTACTCACGCAGGAAGAACAGAGGAACATCACTGATGATGCTAGTTATCCTATTCGGAGGAATTTATACAGGAATGCACACATTATTGCCTTTATATATGATTTTCAACAAACTAAACCTTTTGAATTCCCTGATTGGAATTGCTATTGTAGTCGCAAGTCAGGCTGTTCCTCTTACTGTAATAACGATGAGTTCATTCTTTTCCAGGATTCCCGAAGAGTTTAGAGAGGTTGCAAAACTCGAAGGTATGACTGAAGGCATTTATTTTTCCAAGATTGTTTTGCCATTAAGCTTACCTGTAATTGCGGGGATTTTTGTTTATGTACTTGTGAGTTCATGGAATGCCTTTACCCTTCCTCTTGTTTTCATCGACAAAAGTGAACTCATGCCTTTTTCATTGAAAGTTTTTAGCTATGCCGGTGAGATAGGAAGCTTTTACACTCGATGGAATCTCTTTGGCGCAGCTTCACTAATAGGGATTATTCCATTGCTGTTCTTGTATAAATTCAATCAGAGATTATTGTACTCGAAAAATCTTGCTGAAGGGGGAATAACCTATGAATAGCATTTTCGATAGGGTCCTTGAAATTGCCGCAAAATATGGAAATGATATGGCAGTTATAGATTATGTTGTGGGCACTGGAATGACAGCAGTCAGGCTCTCATCAGGAGACGTGGGCGTGGCACATCTTCTCAGGGATGAACTACCTTCTGGTTGTACCCTCTTTGATGAGCTTTTCAGCACACCATGCCCTATCTCAAAATTTCTTGAGCTCGGTAAAATATACCATCCTATAACCGTAAGCCTTGCATTGGCTGCGGCAAACGCAATATTAAGCAGCAAGTTAAGCGACAGAGAATATTCTGAGTCAGACATATTCGAAATCCTGAAAATCGAAAGAAGTGATACAGTTGGATTTATCGGAGATTTTAAACCATTAACATCACAGTTAAGGGGAAAAGTCGAAAAACTCTTGATTTTCGAAAGGCATATAAGTGAAGATTATTTGCCGGATTGGGCTATGCCGTGGAAGCTTAGAGAATGCACTGCCGTTGTCGTTACGGGAACAACCTTCATGAACAGGACAATAGACAGTATCCTGAATTCGGTTAGTACAGATAGAGTAGTGGTATTCGGGCCTTCAACTCCACTTGTATCAGAAGTTTACCCTGAAACTGTGAAAGCGATAGGCGGAGCAAAGGTTATTGATCCGGATCTCGTAATGAAAGTTGCTTCAAGGGCCGGCGGGACAAAGAATCTTTACAGGCTTAAAGCAGCAAAAAAGGTCACCCTGATTCTAAGGTAAAAAAGGCGGCTTTAGCCGCCTTTAATTTATAACCCGAACTTCGAGCGATAATCAAGTAGAAGAGAATCGATTTTATTGACTTCCTGCCTTTCTCTTTTCCAAAATTCAATGCTTTTTTGCGAATTCAATTCCTCAACGTCCTTTCCCTGCTGTTCAACCCATGTGTAATATTTCAGGTTGTGCCAGCGTTGGCGATTCTCCATTGTGCCTTCAAAAATCCAATCGGTTTTTGCGCCCAGAAAAATGGACTCATAGCGATGTTTTGCCTCTGACCTGTCGAGTTTTCCGAAAGTTTTTGTCATTTGTTCCATAACAGAATGGTAGCGAGCAATATTATCCGTGGCAATGGTAACAATATTATCCTTTTCAGTCATGCCATAATACTTCGCCATTTTTATAGCTCCCAAAACGTTTGCAACACCTGAGATGCCAAAAACAGTAGAAAGAAATTCTACTGTTTTCTCAGGAAGGAATTCTTTCAAGAATTTCTTCCCCGCTTCATCTGTTAGAACTTGAAGCATTTTCTTCGATTCCATATCATCAACAGCCACCACAGCATCGTTATTCATCACGTTATGAATCCAGGTAACGTGCTTATCTCCAATCCCCTGAATGTCATGGCCACCATAGCCATTTAGTGAGAGCGTTGGGCATTGTATAGGTTCAAGGGCAACAACCTTTACATCCGGATAAACCTCTTTTACCCTATCGCCGCAGGCTATTGTTCCCGCTGAACCCACACCTGAAATAATGGCGGATACTCTCCCGTTACCAATTCCCAGCTCGTCAATGAGTTCAAGTATCGTATTTCCAGTTACATAGTAATGGAATCTGTAATTGCCAAATTCTGAAAATTGGTTGAGTATTCTAACCTTATCAGGGTTCTCAGCTTTGAGTTCCTTTGCTTTATCATATATTTCTTTAACATTAGATTCGCAACCAGGTGTGGCGATAACTCTGGCGCCATAACTTTCGATGATATCAAATCTTTCCCGGGACATTTCTTCCGGAAGGATTACGACAGAGTCAAATTTCATTCTGCATCCGACCCAGGCTCCACCTATTCCATAATTTCCGGTAGAAGGCCAAACAAGAGTATGATAAGAAGGGTCAACCTCACCTTTGAGCACTTTTTCCATGAGAATTGAATATGTTGCTCCAACCTTATGGCTGCCAGTTGGGAACTCCTTGCCGTATAATACTATAATATTTGCGTCTACGCCTGTGAGTTCCTTTGGCAACACGACATGATAAACTTCATTATCAATGTTTCGCCAGGAAATGTTAAAGAAGTTGATTGGATCCAGCGGATCTTCCGTTCTCATTTCCCATGCTCTTTTTCTGATCTTTGGATCAATCTTTTCGGGATGAAGCATTTCTTCAAATGATGGTCCTAGAACGAATTTCTCCATTTTCTAATCCTCCTTGATTAGCTTCAATATATATTCTGGAGTAGCCGGTATTCTTGTCACCCTTTTTCCTATTGCTCTCGAAATGGCATTGGCAATTGCCGCTGGTGTTGGCATCAAAGAAGGTTCACCTATGCCTTTTGCTCCATAGGGGCCGCGAGAAAAGGGATCTTCGACGATGTCGATTACGAGTTCTTCCGGTATTTCATGAATAGTCGGGATGATATAAGTGTTGAAATTATCCGTTATTATCTGTCCGTTTTTTAATTTTAAGTCTTCATAAAGAGCGTATCCCATGCCCTGAATGAAACCGCCCTGTACCTGCCCTATAATGCCTTCCGGGTTTAACGCCTTCCCGACGTCATGGCTGGTATAAGCTTTTATAACTTTCGCCTGTCCTGTGTTTAGATTGACTTCAACTACCACAATCTGGGAAGCAAAGGAATAGGTTACATAGGCTTCGCCTATTCCCCTCTCCGCATCCCATTCAAGTCTTGGTGTTTCATACCAGCCGGTCTCGTTGAGTTTTACATTTTTCCTGAAAGCCTCTTCAACCAATTCATCAAAAGACATCTCTTTATTCGAGACGGTGTCATAGAACTTACCGTTACCCCAATCTACGTTTTCAGTTGAAGAACCTGTGAGCTCACAAAACACATTGATAAGCCTTTTCCTTAATTCCGAAGCGGCGAGACGAGTGGCATTTCCACTGTAAACAGTGGTTCTCGAAGCAACAGTGGGACCACTATCTGGCACAAAAGCCGTATCAGGCTGGTGTACGTTGATTTTTTGCACATCTTGCCCGAGTTCTTCTGCGGCAATCATGGCAATAACGGTTTTCGCCCCCTGCCCCATTTCGGTACCGCCAATGCGAACATCAACAGTGCCGTCTGCATTAATCTGGACATGAGATCCGGAAGCATCAAGGTGCTGGCCGGCAGCGCCAAGGCTCACTCCATAGAAAATATGGGAGACGCCGATGCCGCGCTTTCTATTCTCATTAGTGTTGTTGAAAGTTTCCACTTCTTTCTTTAACTGTTCCCATCTGGAAATCTCCCGAAGGTTTTCGAGGGTTTTAACTGCTCCGACGCTTTCGAGTAACAAATGGTCGGTTGCTGTTTTGCTGCCTTCTCTCAAAGTGTTTTTGAGCCTTAATTCAATGGGATCTATGCCTAATTTCTTTGAGATTTCGTCCATCATGGACTCGACGGCAAAAAGCACCTGAGGGCTTCCAAAGCCTCTAAAAGCACCCGGTGGCACCTTATTTGTATACACACCGTAAACGTCAACCTTGACATCGGGTATTTCATAACTCCCGGCTGCATGAACCAAGGTTCGGAACATAACAATTGGAGACAAGGTGGCATATGCGCCCATATCCATATATGCGGCGATCTCCATAGCTTCCAATTTTCCGTCTTTGCGTACCCCGATTTTATAATGAGATTTAATTGGATGGCGTTTGGAGGTCGTTTGAATATCTACCTCACGATCATATATTAATTTAGCGGGCCTTCCAGTATTATAGGCTGCCACAGCTGCATAAGAGGCGACAAATGAAGGGACGTCTTCTTTGCCACCAAAGCCTCCACCAGTTTCCGTCTGTATAACTCGTACTCTGTTAAGCGGGATTGCCAGGACTCTGGCAACGCTATTCTGAACGTAATAAGGACACTGCATAGTGCCGTAAACGGTAAAGCCATAGTCAATATCGGGAGTAACAATTACACCTTGAGGTTCAAGATATGCCTGCTCTTGATAGTGAGCATAAAATTCGCCTTCAAATATTTCGTCGCAACGCTTAAAGCCGTTTTCAACATTTCCCTTTCTTATCTTCTTGTGTATAGAGATATTCGTTGGTTCATGAACTTTCACTTTATCTTTAATGGACTCTTCAATGGTCAAAACGGGAGGTAAATCAACAATTTCCAGCCGTACTTTTTCAGCAGCTTCTTTTGCGATTTCATAAGTTTCTGCTGCCACTACCGCAACAACATCTCCGTAATATCGTATTTTTTCGCCTATCGGGACAAGACATGGCATATCCTTTACGACTTCACCCAGCTGATTTTCACCAGGCACATCCATGTGTGTGTACACACCAATAACCCCTGGTACTTTTAGTGCTTGATCGGTATATATAGCTTTAAGAATCCCGTGGCTTTTTTTTGCCAGCACAAGGTAGCAGTATATCATCCTGTCAAAATAAATGTCAGCAACAAATTTCGCTTTTCCATCAACCTTTGGGACAGCATCAACTCTCCTGATTTTTGAGCCTATTACTGTTTCCCTATTAGTTAACGCCTTCACCTGCTTTTCACCTTCCCTCAAAAAGGGGCACAAACTGATTCTTTGTAACATCAACAAGCCCCATATTTGTCAATTTCAATTTAGGAATTACTGCAAGCTGAATAAAGGACATTGTCATAAAGAGATCTGGTATTGTGCATCCAAGATCTTTCAGAACTCTCTTTAATGTTCCTAACCTTTCAGCAACTTCTTCGCTTGAAAGGTCAGACATTAGCCCGGCAATTGGAAGGGGTAATTCCGCTATTACTCTTTCATCACAAGCAATGACAAGCCCACCGCCAAGATCTATCACCCTGTTTGCAGCAACCAGCATGTCTTCATCATTTGTTCCTAAAACACTCATATTGTGAGCATCGTGTCCAACAGAAGTTGCGACAGCACCTTTTTTCAAACCTGATCCCGTTGCAAAGGCTACGGAAATTGATTTTTTCTTATTATATCTTGAAATCGAAGCAATTTTTAATACATCCCTTTCGGTGTCAGCAACCACCTCTCCATTTCCAGTTTTTGGTTCCATAAATTTTTCGCCAGTAAGAACTTCATTGCCAAAAAGCTCAATAACCCTCATCCTACCAGGAATTGATGGAACTCTGAGATCATCAAGGGTCAGTTTTGGAGTCAAAAAGGTGTTCAATCTTTCAACGGGATATATTTTCCTTTTGATTTCGTCAATCATTTTTCCATCAACTGCAACAAGCTTAGAGTCTTTGAAAACCATATTCACCTTGAAATCATTCAAATTATCAACAACAAGCAAATCAGCTTTATAACCAGGTGCAATTGCGCCCATCGACCTTAAGTTATAGTGCATAGCGGTGTTTATGGTAGCCATTCTGATAGCAGTAACGGGGTCGATGCCGAAATCTATGGCTCTCCTGACCATATAGTCTATATGACCTTCTGCTATGATATCGTTCGGATGTTTATCGTCAGTGCAAAAAGATATAAAGGGATAATTGTGTTTGTTTATAAGTGGTAGCAAGGCATCGAGATTTCTTGCTACACTGCCTTCACGTATCAAAATATGCATTCCCCGTGCCAATTTTTCCTTTGCCTCTTCGACAGAGGTACATTCGTGGTCGGAACGAATAAAGGCGCAAATATAAGCATTTAGGTCCTTTCCAGTTATTCCCGGAATATGGCCGTCGATCTTTTTGTATTTATGCCTGAACAATTCAATTTTCGCTATGGCATCTCTGTCACCACTTATTACCGCCGGATAGTTCATAACTTCGCCAAGTCCAAGAACCCTTGGATGCTTCTCAACAAATCCAATCATGTCCATTACGGAGACGTTAGCACCGCTTGTTTCTTTGTCTGTAGCTGGAACGGAAGAAGGAAGCATGATATACAAATTTAGAGGAATGCCTTCGGTAGAGCGCAACATATATTCCACACCAGCTAACCCAAGAACATTGGCGATTTCATGGGGATCGGCTATCGCAGTTGTAGTGCCTCGCGGGAGTACAGTACGAGCAAATTCAATTGGTGAAACCATTGATGATTCTATATGAAGATGGGCGTCAATCAATCCAGGAACGACATAAGCACCCTTTAAGTCAATAATTTCCTTTCCCTTTGTGTAATTTCCAATACCAGCAATCCTTTTCCGAAATAAAGCGATGTTTCCCTGCTCAATTTCACCGCTGAAAACATTGACAATCCTGCAGTTTTTCATTAGCACGTCCGCTTCTTTTAAGCCCCTAGCCACAGGAAGGATATCTATAATGTTCATGGCTTTTCCCCCTTTGTCCTAACATTATACTATCGGATTTGCTAATGGCTAAACACAAAAATAAATCCCTGCCAGCGGCAGGGACCCATTAAGATTTGAAAATTGACCTTTTTTGCCTTTTCTTTATTTCCTCAATTATATTTGCGATAAAAGCATTTAGCTTTATGCCATAAAAATTTTCACCGGATCTCAACCTGACTGATACTGTCTCGGTATCAATCTCTTTGTCTCCGACAATAGCCATATATGGAACCTTTTGCATCTGTGCATCGCGGATTTTGTAATTAGTTGATTTAGTCCTTGAATCAACTTCAACCCTTACACCTGCATTCCTAAGCTTTTCAGCCACCTTTCTGGCGTATCCATTATGCCTATCTGCTATGGGAATCACTTTGACCTGAATAGGGGCAAGCCATGTTGGGAATGCTCCTGCATAATGCTCCAATAAAATTCCAAAGAAACGCTCAAGAGAACCGTATATCGCCCTGTGTATCATCACAGGTCGGTATTCCTGGTTGTCCGGACCGATGTATGTGAGGTTAAATCGTTCGGGCATTAGAAAATCAAGTTGAATAGTCGCACACTGCCATTCACGACCTAATGAATCGCGAACGTGAAAATCAATTTTTGGACCATAGAAAGCGCCATCACCCTCGTTTACCTTGAATTCCATTTTAGTTGACTTGAGGGCATTTCTAAGAGCATCCGTAGCAATATCCCAGATTTCGATTTCGCCCATAAAGTCCTCCGGCCGGGTGCTAAGCTCAGCCCTGTAATTAAATCCAAAAGGGCTATAAATCTTTTCTACAAAGGCAATAACACCCTTGATTTGATCCTCAATCTGTTCCTTAGTACAGAATATATGTGCATCGTCCTGCAAAAAACCTCTTACCCTGAAAATTCCGTGAAGCACGCCACTTCTTTCGTATCGGTGAACTCTACCAAATTCAAAAAATTTCATGGGAAGATCTTTATAACTTACGGAATTTGCCTTATATATTAATATATGTCCGGGACAGTTCATGGGTTTGACAGCATATTCCTGTTCTTCCTTTTCGGTGAAGTACATATTGTCCCGATAGTGATCCCAGTGGCCTGACTTTTTCCATAGGTCTATATTCATTACAAGGGGAGTTATTACCTCTTGATAACCATCTTGAAGGTGCATTTCTCTGGAAAAACTCATGAGCTCATTAAGCACCGTAGTCCCTTTGGGATGAAATAGGGGCATACCGGGAGCATACTCATAGGAGAAGCTGAAAAGCCCGAGTTGTGGACCGAGTTTTCGGTGGTCTCTCTTTTTGGCTTCTTCAAGCATTTTTAGATGTTCTTCAAGTTTGGATTTTTTTGTAAAAGCAGTTCCATATACCCTCTGAAGCATTTTGTTTTTCTCATCGCCACGCCAGTACGCGCCAGAAACAGAAAGTAGCTTGAAGTACTTCACACGTCCTGTTGATGGCATATGAGGACCTTTACAAAGATCAACAAATTCTCCTTGCTTATAAAAAGAAATCATCTCATCATCAAGTTCTTCTATTAATTCGACTTTGTAAATCTGTCCCTTTTCTTTCATGAAATTTAAAGCCTCAGCTTTTGGCAGCTCAAACCTCTCTATTGGGAGGTTTTCTTTGACAATCTTTTCCATTTCGGCTTCAATCTTCGGAAGAATATCTTCTGAGAGCTTTATATCTCCAAGGTCGAAATCATAATAAAACCCATCTTCGATTACAGGGCCAATTGCCAGCTTTACGTTGCTTTCTCCAAAAATTCTCATCATTGCTTGAGCCAGTATGTGCGAAAAGGAGTGTCTGTAAAAAACAGAGGCTTCGGGATCCTTGTCGAGAATAAGGCGCAATTTTGCCTTTTTTGGCAGTTCCCTGTTCAGATCCCACAATTCACCATTTACTTCAGCCCCGATTGTTCTTTTAAGCAGACCCGAAGAAATATCAGCAGCGATATCGGCTGGAGAAACGGGCTTTTCGTATTCCTTTATCGTCCCATCTGGTAATTCTATTATCCACTGCATCGTATTACCTCCTAAACCTCATTTTTAATATAAGCGACCCCCTCGACTTCTACTATGGCATTTTTAGGAAGTCTATTAACTTCGACCACCGCACGGGCAGGCTTATGTTCGGTAAAATAACGAGAATAAACTTCATTGAAAGCGCCGAAAAGGTCCATATCTTTTATGTATACGTTTACTTTTGCTATATCCTCAGTGCTTCCACCAGCTGCTTGAACAACAGCGATGAAATTTCTCAATGCCATATCGAAAGCCTTTTTCGGCTCATTCAGCAATTCACCGGTATCAGGGTTGAGGGGAAGTTGCCCGGAAACAAAAAGCATATTTCCTGCAAGAATTCCCTGAGAATAAGGGCCAATTGCTTTTGGCGCTTTCTCCGTACTTATCACCCTCAACACAGTATCGCCTCCAATCGGATTATTGTCAAAAAATGAATGGTTATCTTACGAAAATACGTAGCTGCCTTTTGAAACGTAGAAGCAACGACATTGGTCAGATTTTCTACATCCTGTTTTGCGAATATTATACCATTAATGTCTGGCTTGCAGTAAAGTGAAACCCGAGTGAACCGGATGTAGGGTCTGGGATCTGGAATTTAGTAAAAAGCAGTTGTGGGTTGTACGAAAACCACTTGAAATCGAGATCAGAGAACCGAGAGCCAAGAACTGAGAATTCGAGAAATAGTAAGTAATGGAGACAAGAGAATCAGAAACCCGAGAAGTAAGAAATCAAGAATTTCAAAGCTTTCTTTCTCGGTGTTTCTGGCTCTCGCTCTCTTTTGTGAAGGTCAGTTCATGGCAATGGTTCCTGCAATTATGGCTCTTTACCAATCTTTGATTATGATGATCTATCTCAAATTTAAGGAGAGAACCAAGAAGTATTTTGATACTTGATTTCAGAACACTGTATGAATGAAATTAACACGTTTTGAGCAGAAGTAATATAGATACGGGCACGAAGATTACATCTGTACTATATCTCTATCAGCTTGTGCGGATGATGTTGGAAATGAAACGCTAAGAACTAAAAAATTTGATTATTGTACCAATGATATTTCCAGCGGCCAAATAGGCCGTTTTTTAATTCAAGAAGTATTGAGGATATCGCTTACTCCAAAGGCTCTTAAATGCTTATACCAGAGTAGGCAACAGGAGACATTGATCAAATCTTATAAGGCACAGGGTATCAATCAGTCAAATGCATAAAGAAAAGATAACTGATAATAATGTATACTTTAAAGCTCTTTCGATAATTGCTTAATTCAGATCACTATACAACAGTTGGTGTATCTGCAACGGTAGTGTTAAAGTTAAGAGAGGTGTTTATTGTGGAAAAAATAATATCGTTTATTAAGCAAACCGTAGAAAGGTACAAATATTCGGGAGCTGTGGTGGGCATAAGCGGGGGGGTCGATTCAGCTGTAACCGCTGCCCTTTGTGTCAGAGCGCTGGGGAAAGAGAGAGTCTTTGGCTTGCTTTTACCTGAAAGAGATTCCTCACCAGATAGCACGAAGTTAGGTATTGAATTCTGTAATTGGCTTGGAATAAGCTATCGAATTATCAATATCACGCCAACTCTTAGAAAAATGGGTGTATATAAATTACAGCCACCAGCGTTCTTGATTCCATACAGTATTAAAAAACATTACGCTATAAAAAAATGGAAATTACAAGGAAGCGAAAACGCATTTATAAAGGACTTAAAAAATATCGGTGATGAAGAAATGAGAAGAGGGATGGCTTATTATCGCGCAAAGCACAGAGTGAGAATGTGCCTATTATACCTCGAAGCAGAGAAAAAGGGTTTTGCTGTTGTTGGTACGACTAATAGGACGGAATATTTGACAGGCTTTTATGTGAAATGGGGAGATGATGCTACCGACATAGAACCATTACTTCACCTCTACAAAACAGAGGTTTTTGAATTGGCAAGAATTCTCGAGATTCCCGAAAGGATAGTTAATAGACCTCCATCTCCCGATCTGGTTCCTGGCCTTACAGATGAAGTTGCTATGGGTATAAGTTATACCGACCTTGACAGGATTTTGCAAAAGATAGAAAAGGGTAAATCCCTTGATGATGAACTACCAGAAAAAGCAGAGAAAGTCAAGGTGCTCTTAGAGGCAGCAAAATACAGGAATTTAAGAATGCTTTCCATCAGAAGTATTGATCAATAAAGAAAAGGCATGTTTTTTCATTTTCAATGTCAGACAAGAGTGCGACAGTGATGACAGAAGCAGATAAAGATATGTTGTTTGGCTTGGTTTTGGCTTCTGATGTCCTTTGCATATGTTTCGATATCTGGTAATATATATATGTACACCATTTCCCATTAAATTGCGATGGGGGGAGTTTTGATGGAAATAGGTATTTTTGGCTTGCTAATGAGCGGTAAGAGTACCATTTTCTCATTGCTGACAGGTATTAACCCTGAAGAACATATCCACAAAAATGAGCCTTTGACAGGTGTTGCTAAGATTCACGATGAAAGGGTTGAAAAGCTTTCAGAAATATTCAAACCCAAAAAAACTACCTATGCCGCTCTTTCATTCATAGATATTCCTGGATACGATACCTCTGCAAACAGGAAAGAAAAAAACAGGATTTTTCAATTTATTCAGAATGTTGATTCAATACTGGCAATTGTAAGGGCGTTTGAAAATCCCACAGTTCCATGGCCACAAGGAGCAGAAGATCCTCTAAAACAGCTTGAAACAATAAAATCTGAATTATTGCTCAGGGATCTTGAAGTGGTAGAAAACAGACTTAATAGACTCCACGAGACAGAAAAAAAGAAAAAACTGTCACCGGATGAATCAGCTGAAAAAGAAATCCTCGAAAAAGTCATCGAGATTCTGGAACAGGAGAAGTTCGTAAGCACTGCAGAATTAAGCGGCGAAGATCTGAAGAAGATAGGGTCGCTTTCTTTGTTTACAGCAAAGCCTATAATTGTGGTTGCTAATATCGATGAAGACCAGTTCAGCAAAGGGAGTTACCCGGGAAAAGAGATGCTTATGAAAAACTGTACTGAAAACAATTTTGCGTATCTGGAACTCTCCGGAAAAATCGAACAGGAGTTAAATGCCCTTTCTCCGGAAGACAGAGAACTCTTCATGGAGGATCTTGGAATTGAAGAAAGCGGGATTCAGAGGCTGTCGAAGGTTGTGTATGAGCACGTCGGACTTATCTCTTTCCTCACCGTTGGTGAGGATGAAGTCCGAGCATGGACTGTGAAAAGAGGTGCGACTGCGCTGGATTGCGCCGCTAAAGTTCATACAGACCTTGCAAAACGCTTTATCAAAGCCGAAGTAATCTCATATGAGCATTTTATGGAAGCAGGAAATATGTCTGAAGCAAAAAATAGAGGCCTGTTAAGACTTGTCGGAAGGGAAGAGGTTGTGCATGACGGCGACATCGTCCATATCAGAGCAAACGCTTAAGCTTTGCGATACTCACTCGCATATTTCTTTTAAACAATTCGATGGCGACAGAGATCGTATCATTTCACAGCTAAAAGATGGTCAAATTGAGTTCATAATAGAGGTTGGGATTGATCTCGAAAGCTCAAAAAGAGCCGTTGAACTTGCGACGCGTTTCAACAGGATCTTTGCAGCAGTTGGGATCCATCCCCATGAAAGCGCAAAGGCATTACCGGAATATCTTGATGATTTTCGGGACCTTTTTGCCAATGACACCGTAGTAGCCATAGGCGAAATAGGGCTTGACTATTTTCGAAATCTATCGCCCAAAGAATTACAGAAGAAAGCCTTCATAGAGCAATTAGCACTTGCACAGGAGTTAAATCTTCCGGTGGTTGTGCATATTCGTGATGCTTACAATGACGCTTATGAGATATTGAAAAAATTCGGGGGAGGATTGAGGGGTGTTATTCATGCCTTTTCCGGTACCAAAGCGGATGCAAAGAATTTTATTGAACTGGGTTTTAAACTCGGAATTGGTGGCCCTTTGACATACCCGAAAAACAATGAACTCAGGGAAATTGTTCGTAAATTCCCCCTTGAATACTTTTTACCCGAAACTGATTGCCCGTATTTGCCTCCTCAAAAATACAGGGGAAAGAGAAACGAACCCCTTTATGTTCGATTTATCGAAGAAACGATTGCAGAAATAAAAGGGATATCGCTTATACATTGCGGTGCTGTTTTATGTGAGAATGCGGTCAAACTTTTTAGACTTAAAATTTAATGTGCTTTTGAAAGGGGGTTGCTTCATGGGGAAGATTGAAGAGTTCAGAAAATTCAGAGAAAAAATGAACAGGAGAATTCTTGAAACCGGTAACATAAGCACCAAGCGCTTCTTTTCCCTTGATTCAGCTGTTTACAATGATGGAGCTCTTGATGCGAAGACGAAGGAGCTTCTCGGTCTTGTGGCTTCCATGGTATTGAGGTGTGATGACTGTGTGACATATCATATTTTGCAATGCAAAGAGCTGGGGATTACAAGAGCGCAATTTATGGAAGCCTTTAATGTAGCCTTAATCGTTGGCGGATCAATTGTCATCCCCCATTTTAGGCGAGCAGTAGCTCTTCTCGATGAATTGGAAGGGGTAGACTGAAATGGCCAGCAGATTATATCTATTTGACGGCACAGCTATTGTGTATAGAGCATATTTTGCAATTGATGTATCACTCACAAATTCAAAGGGTCAACCAACCAATGCCCTTTTTGGAACCGCAAGAATGCTTTCTAAATTCATAAAAGAAAAAATGGAAGTTGGTGATTATGCTCTTTTCGCTTTTGACAGAAAAGAAGAAACCCACAGACACAAAATGTACGAGAACTATAAAGCCACTCGCAAGGCAATGCCCGATGCGCTTGTATCACAACTTTCATGGATACCGGAAATAGTTGAGGGATTCGGAGTAAGATTTCTATCTATACCAGGGCTTGAGGCCGATGACATAATAGCTACAGCTGCCACAAAATTTAGAGATCATGTAGAAGAAGTGATCATCGTCTCAGGCGATAAAGATATCCTTCAACTTGTAGATGATAAAGTGAAGGTATTGCGCTTTGTTTCCGGACTTACAGACTTTCAGGAATTTGACGTGAATAAAGTTATTGAGGTTTTCGGTTTTCCCCCATCCAAATTGCATGATTACCTTTCCCTTGTTGGGGACACTTCGGATAATATTCCGGGTGTAAGAGGGATCGGTGAAAAAACAGCTAAAGACCTTCTGAAAAAGTACGAGTCCATAGAAAATATCTATTCAAGCATAAGGCAGTTATCCCCATCTATCAGGAGAAAGCTTATTGATGGCAAGCAGTCCATGGAACTTTCAAGAAGGCTAGTGCAGCTTGTTACGAATGCTGATCTTGAGCTATCACTTGAAAGCCTTGAATACACTGGTTTGAACAAAAACAAATTGCGGGATATTTTTATGGCTATGGAGTTCTCTTCTTTGATAAAAGAATTTGGCTTGTATTCAAACGCTGAAGAGGAAAAGAAGAGTGGGGAACAAGAATACAAGCTAATTTCTTCCCCTGAAGAATTCGAAGGGTTTTTGAAGCAATTGAATGAATGCTCCCTGGTATCGATTGACTTTGAGACGACTTCATTAGATCCTCACCAGGCAGAAATTGTTGGCATCTCTTTTTCCTTTGAAGAAGGAAAGGGCTATTACCTTCCTGTTGGCCACGACACCCAGCAGTGGCAACCCGACCTAAAAGAAGTAATAAAGACCCTGAGAAGTTCGCTTTCCAATTCGGGGATAAAAATCGTTGGGCAGAACCTTAAATATGATTATGAGATAATGATCAAAAAGGGTATTCGCCCTGTGGAACCACACTTTGATACCATGATAGGAGCTTATTTGCTAAACCCTGATTCCAGACGCTTTAACCTCGATGACCTTGCACTGAAATATCTGGGATATAGAACCCAAACCTTCGAAGAACTCATGGAAAAAAACAGGATAGTGGATGATATTTCAAAAATTCCTCCAGAAGAAGCGGCGCATTACTCGATTGAAGATGCGGATGTGGCTTTGAGACTATACAGAGTTCTTTCAAAAAAGCTATATGAAACAGGTCTCGACAGAGTAATGCAGGAGATAGAAATGAAGCTCATCCCGGTTCTGGCGGACCTTGAGCTTAATGGAGTTTACGTTGATACTGAAAGGTTAAAGGAGCTCTCGATAAGCTATCAGGAAAAACTTGATAGGATATTGAAAGAACTCTTTGAACTTACCGGCGAAAGTTTTAATCCCAATTCCCCTTCGCAGGTATCTAAGGTTCTTTTTGACAAACTTGGTTTAAAACCACCAAGGAGAACTAAACAGGGTTCTTATTCTACAAGCGCAGATGTGCTGGAGTCTCTGGCTGAGGAGCATCCTGCGGTTGAAAAGTTGCTTGAATACAGGAAATATCAAAAACTCAAATCCACTTATCTGGATGCATTGCCAAAACTTGTTAATCCCATCACAGGAAGAATTCATACCAGCTTTCATCAAACAGGCACAGGAACAGGACGGCTGTCCAGCAGTAATCCAAATGTCCAAAACCTCCCGATAAAGGATGATGCCGGGAAAGAAATAAGGAACTGCGTCGTTCCCCAAAAAGACGGTTGGAAAATAGTCAGCGCAGATTATTCACAAATAGAATTGCGGGTACTTGCTCATTGTAGTGGCGACGAACAGCTCATAGAAGCTTTCAAGCTTGAAGAAGATATCCACTCTCTTACGGCTTCACGCCTTTATGGTATCTCCCAGGATTCGGTCACTGAAGAAATGAGAAAAGTCGGAAAGATGGTAAATTTTGCAATCATATATGGTATTTCGCCTTATGGTCTTGCAAAAAGACTTAAGATTTCTTCTAAAATAGCCGAAAACATGATTTCAAATTATTTCAGCGCTTATCCTGGTGTGAGAAAATACATACACGAAACCATCGAAAAGGCCCGTGAAGAAGGGTATGTAACAACTCTCTTTGGTAGAAGGCGAGAAATCCCCCACTTCCGTACGAGAAACAAAACACGAATTCAGGAAGGTGAGAGGATTGCTGTCAATACACCAATTCAGGGGACAGCAGCAGACATAATGAAAATTGCCATGATTAACGTTGATAGGCTTGTTAAAGAAGAAAAGCTTAAAGGCTTCGCAATCTTGCAGGTACATGATGAACTTGTTTTTGAAGTCCCGGAAACAGAGGTTGATAGGATTTGTGATATCCTTCGAAAAGGAATGAGTGAAGGTTTCGACCTGAAAGTACCTTTGAAGGTTGACATAAGCATAGCCGACCATTGGGCATGAAGTGATAAAAATGAAAAAAAAGTTAATCAATTTCAAAGAACTCGGAATGCTGAACATCGTTTTTCAGTTCGGTATTGTAGTACTTTCAAACGTTTTTGTTGGGGGCCTTATTGGCTATTTGTTAATGAAATATGCCAATATGGGGAAATTCTGGCTAATACTTTTCCTCATGCTCGGGATTTTTTCTGGGTTGTATCAGGGCATCAAGTATTTGCTGAAAGAAGCTGAGAAATATGAAAGATCTAACAAAGATGGCGATAAAGGAAACAACGGCACTGACAATTCTGGCACTCGCTGAAATGATATTTCTTTTTCCCTTTATCAAGGATGGTATACTTGGGATTCTTTATGGGAGTGCTTTCTCAATTACGAGCTGGTGGCTCATGGTGAAGGACGTTAAATCCTTTGTCAAAAAGGGGGCTTTATTTAAATACGGTTTCCTGTTAAGATATTTCTTGTATGCGGTCGGTATGGGAACAGCAATTTTTTATGGCAATCGCTTTTTTGTCGGAACTGTTCTCGGGATTCTAAATTTGAAATTCTCGCTCTTTATTTTTGGGAGGTGGTTGAGTGAAAATACAACTAACTAAATTCGATAAAGTCTTCCTCAGCTTGATCATCGTAGGATATGCAATAATCATGATTTACATATTGTCCACCGGTTATCAATTCCCGAAATTGGGTGAAGATGTTGGCCAAAGATGGATTTACCAGCTTCCCTTTGGAGATTCTCTTTTTAGCAGAATTAATCCGATGACTATTTTTATGAGCTGGGTTATAATGATAGTCCTGATTGCATTTGCGGCTTCGATAAAGGTATTTGAAATTATTCCCGGAAGAAAGCAGAGCTTAATTGAAATGCTTCTTGACTACCTGCTGGAGCTTACAAAAGATGCTGTTCCAAAAGAAGAATTCATACGACCAACCTTTAATATTGCTGCTACGCTTTTTCTGTTCATCTTCATTGCTAATGTAATAAGCGGATTTCCGGGAATTCAAGCCGTCCCTAAAAACGGTGGGGTAGTATTCACGATATTTGAAGATACCTGGTACACCCCTACTTCTGATTTAAACACAAATGCAACGTTCGCAGTAATGATATTATTTATCAGCCACGCTTTTGCAATAAAGGCTAAGGGTTTTGGAAAATGGTTTAAAGGTTTCTTTGAACCCTCTCCTATAATGTTTCCAATGAACCTTATAGGTGAGCTTGCGAAGCCAGTTTCACACTCTTTGAGGTTATTTGGCAACATTATGGGCGGTGGATTGCTTGTGTTGATTATTAGCTATCTCACCAAATATTTTTTAATGCCCACCTTTTTATGGGGATTTTTTGGAATCTTTGTAGGCACTATTCAAGCTCTTGTTTTTACGATTCTTGCAATTGCATATATTGGCTCAGTAATAGAATAATTTTTTTATAAGGAGGTCTGTATATGGAACTTGGTGATGCATTGGTGCAGCTTGGAAAATTCATCGGTGCTGGTCTCGCAATGGGAATTGGAGCGATTGGCCCGGGTGTTGGTGAAGGTAATATAGGTGCTAAAGCCATGGAAGCGATGGCTCGACAGCCTGAGTTGATAGGAACTCTAACCACGAGAATGCTCCTTGCAATGGCAGTTACAGAATCCACAGGACTTTATTCACTGGTCATTGCTTTTATGATTTTGCTGGTGGGTTAAACCACCCACCCCGAAAGAAGGGGGTAGAAATATGATTGAACTGAACCTAACATCACTGATACAGTTGCTGAATTTTCTCGTTTTGTTTTTTGTCCTTAAAAAGCTCCTCTTTGATAGGTTTTTTGATATTGTCGACAAGAGAAAAGAATTGGTAAAGAGTGAGCTTGAAAAAGCTGAATCTTTAAGGAAAGAAGCAGAAAAATACAAGGCTGAGCATCAAAAGGAGCTCTCAGAAGCCCACGAAAAGGCTGCTATGATCGTTGCAGCAGCAGAAAAGCAAGCAGAGAAAATTCTATTTGATGCAAAGGATAAAGCAAAAGCAGAAGCTGCTCGCATTCTAACAACAGCCGAAGCACAAATAGTGCAGGAGAGAGAAAAGGCAATGGGTGAAATCCAGAGCGTGGTTATTGCAACAGCAGTAGAAATCGCTCTAAG
This sequence comes from Kosmotoga arenicorallina S304, assembly GCF_001636545.1. Lineage (GTDB taxonomy): Bacteria > Thermotogota > Thermotogae > Petrotogales > Kosmotogaceae > Kosmotoga_B > Kosmotoga_B arenicorallina. The sequence continues at coordinate 51,588 of NZ_JFHK01000022.1, forward strand.
GATTCTGGGAAAGGAAATGGACGAAGAAGCCCGAAGGCACTATACAAAAAAGGTCATGGAAAATCTGGGTGATATGAGATGAAATATTCTCCAACAGTTGCATACCGATATGCAAAAGCTCTCTTTCTTAGTGCGGGTCCTAACAGAGAAGAGTTAGTCGAATCATTGGGTATAGCAGCTAAATTAGTTGAAAATTCTGTGATTAGGGAGATTATTCTGGATCCTACTTTATCCAGAAAAAAAGCATCGAAGATTTTGGTGAAACTACTCCCAGAAGCTCCTGAAACAATCATACGTTTTGTCGAAGTGTTGGCTGATAGGCGTAGGCTATCTTATTTACCTTATATACTCAAAAGCTACAAGGCGCTTCTTGCCGAAGCAAAACGAGAAATCGAAGTAAACGTGGAAACTCCTATCGAGCTTTCAAGTGCTGAATATAAAAGCCTTAGAAAGTTCATAATCAAAGAAACAGGAATGGAACCGAGCTTCAAAACGCAAATCAATCCAGACCTTATTGCCGGTATGATATTGCGTTTTGGGGATAAAATAGTTGATATGAGTATATCGGGAAGACTCAAAAGGATTAGACAAGGTATTGGCAGCTAAAATGAACCACTGGAGGTGGTTGAGTGAAAATCAGTCCCTCGGAAATTACGAGAATTATTGAAACCCAAATCAAAGATATAGACAAAGAAATTGATTATTTCGAATCCGGAAAAGTTATTCAAATCGGTGACGGTATCGCCCGTGTTTACGGGTTAAAAGGTGTCATGTCAAGTGAACTCGTTGTATTTGAAAACGGTGTTTACGGCATGGCTCTAAACCTCGAAGAAGACAACGTTGGTATTGTTATTCTTGGTGAGTATAAAGAAATTAAGGAAGGGGATCTTGTAAAAAGGACCGGAAGAATAATGCAAATACCGGTAGGAATGGAATTGCTCGGTAGAGTGGTAAACCCGCTTGGTATTCCATTAGACGGTCAAGATCCCATAAATGGAAAGGAATTCAGGCCTATAGAGGTTAAGGCACCGGGAGTTGTTTTGAGGAAGCCCGTCGACACTCCGCTCCAAACGGGAATAAAAGCAATTGACTCCATGATTCCCATAGGTAGAGGCCAGAGAGAGCTGATTATAGGCGACAGACAAACAGGGAAAACCGCAATTGCTGTTGACACTATTATCAACCAAAAAGGCCAGGATGTTTATTGTATTTACGTAGCCATCGGACAAAAATCTGCAGCTCTTGCTAAAATAATCGACAAACTAACGGAAACTGGCGCTATGGAATACACCACAATAGTCGTTGCTTCAGCCAGCGACCCTTCTGCACTCGCTTACCTTGCGCCTTATGCTGGAGCAGCGATGGCGGAGCATTTTATGTACAACGGTAAAGATGCTCTGGTGATTTACGATGACCTCTCAAAACATGCAGCGGCATACAGAGAGCTTTCCTTGCTCCTCAGGAGACCTCCGGGACGTGAAGCCTATCCTGGTGACGTCTTTTACCTGCATTCGAGGCTTCTGGAGAGAGCAGCGAGGTTGAATGAAGAACACGGCGGAGGATCTTTTACAGCGTTACCAATTATAGAGACTCTTGCAAATGACGTTAGCGCTTATATTCCCACAAACGTCATTTCGATTACCGATGGGCAGATTTATCTTGACCCCAATCTCTTTTATGCTGGAAATCGTCCTGCTATAAATGTTGGCCTTTCAGTATCCAGAGTTGGAGGTTCAGCTCAAATAAAGGCGATGAAAAAGATTGCTGGAAGTTTGAGGCTTTATCTTGCTCAGTACAGGGAATTATTGACCTTTGCCCAGTTTGCAACGGATCTGGACCAGGCGACTCAGAACCAGCTCATAAGAGGCGAAAAGCTGACAGAACTTCTGAAGCAAGGGCAGTATACCCCGATGCCTGTTGAGGAACAGATTGTGGTTTTATATGCCGGAACAAAGGGTTTTCTTGATGATATTCCTACCGAAAGAATTCTTGCTTTTGAGAAAGCACTTCTTCAAAGCATGAGAGATGAACATCCAGATGTGCTTCTAAAAATCAGGGAGGGAAAGGACCTTACAGAAGAGATCGAAAAGAGTCTCGCGGCAGCCATTGAAGATGTTAAAAAGTCCTTCCTGAGCTGAAGGTGGTATTGTGAGTAAAGGGAAGTTACGTGCAATAAAGAAAAGAATAGAGTCTACAGAATCAACTATGCAAATCACACGGGCTATGGAGATGGTTGCCCGTGCGAAGATAAAGAAAATTGAAAAATCTCTCGCCTTTGTCAGGGAATATGAGGCCATTTTGCGAAAAAACCTTTCTATTGTTAGTTCAGCAGTAGATGAACTTGTTCTCTTCAGCGGTGAAGGGGATTTGTTGCTCGTTGTAACCGCTGATATGGGTTTGTGTGGAGCCTTCAATAGCGAAATTCTGAGATTGGCTGACGAAACCCTGGATAGAGAGAAGGATAAAATAAAAGCTATTGTAACAGTGGGCAGTAAGGCTGAGCAATATTTCAAGGATTCACCATTATACAAAGATAGCTTTTCGCGGTTTTATGATGTGCCTGATCCCGATGAAGCGACTATTATCTGGAACAGGATTTATGAACTAATGGCCGAAAATGCTCTTTCCGGGCTGAAAATCATTTACAGTCGCTTCAAAAATCCCATGGTACAGCTTCCAACTATTAAGAAGGTTCTGCCTTTTGAAGCTGACGACATACCTGAACGCAAAGAATTTTATGATTTTGAGCCCGGAAGCGGTGATTTATACAAAGAATTGCTTGAGTCATGGGTTACAGGCGCTGTACTCCTTGCGACATATGAAACAAAAGTAGGGGAATTATTCGCAAGACAAAATGCTATGAAGAACGCTACTGAAAATGCACAAAAAATGATAGAACAGCTCACCCTTGTGAGGAACAAAGTGCGCCAGGCAACTATCACCCAGGAGATCATAGAGGTCGTAAATGGCGCAGAGGCATTAAAAGGTTAATCTGGAGGTGTAAGTGTGGCAAAGAATACGAAGAAAGCCACCGGCGAAGTAAACAAAGGACAAATCGTTTCCATAATTGGACCGGTTGTTGATGTAAGTTTTGAGGGTGCAACTCTTCCGGATATTTTAAATGCTCTTGAAGTTGAAAATGAGTTTTTGGGCAAAAAAATCGTTCTTGAAGTCGCACAAATCATAGGTGATAATATGGTAAGAGCCATTGCCCTTGATTCAACTGATGGGCTTGTAAGAGGTCAGGAAGTTATCGACACGGGAAAACAGATTTCAGTGCCTGTGGGCGATGAAATTTTGGGAAGAATGTTCAATTTGTTGGGAGAGCCTATTGACGAGCGCGGTCCGGTGGAATCAAAGGAACATTGGGAAATCCACCGCGAACCACCCTCGATCACCGAGCAAAAAACTGATATTGAAATATTGGAAACCGGTATAAAGGTCATTGATCTCCTCGCTCCTTTTAACAAAGGAGGAAAAATAGGTTTCTTCGGTGGGGCGGGAGTTGGAAAAACCGTTCTTGTTATGGAACTAATAAGAAATATAGCCATTGAGCATAAAGGACTTTCGATTTTCGCAGGCGTAGGCGAAAGAACCAGAGAAGGAAACGACCTGTGGCTCGAAATGCAGGAAGCGGGTGTCCTTCCAAATACAGCCCTTGTTTTTGGACAAATGAATGAACCACCAGGTGCAAGATTCAGGATTGGACTTTCAGCTATCACCATGGCTGAGTATTTCAGAGACGTCCAGAAAAAAGATGTTCTTGTTTTCATCGATAATATTTTCCGATTTGTGCAGGCGGGCTCTGAAGTCTCCGCACTTCTTGGAAGAATGCCTTCAGCGGTTGGTTATCAGCCTACACTCGCCAGTGAAATGGGCAAGCTCCAGGAACGGATCACATCCACAAAGAGTGGCTCAATAACGTCGGTTCAGGCAATATACGTTCCTGCAGATGATATTACAGACCCTGCACCAGCAACTACTTTTAGCCATCTCGACGCTACCGTGAACCTTTCGAGGTCTATTGCCGAACAAGGATTGTACCCGGCAGTGGATCCTCTAGATTCTACCTCAAAGAACCTCGACCCGATGGTCGTTGGAAATGAGCATTACCAGGTTGCTCGAAGGGTTCAGGAAGTTCTCCAGCGTTATAAAGACCTCCAGGATATAATAGCCATTCTGGGAATGGAAGAACTCTCTGAAGAGGATAAGCTCACGGTAAGGAGAGCTCGAAGAATTCAGAGGTTTTTGACACAACCTTTCTTCGTAGCAGAGCGTTTCAGCAATATTCCCGGAAAGTACGTTTCTATCAAAGAAACCGTTCGGGGTTTCAAAGAAATCCTTGAAGGCAAACACGATGACTTACCTGAACAGGCCTTTATGATGGTAGGCACAATTGATGAAGCTGTAGAAAAAGCTAAGGCTATTGCTGGAGGGCGATAACGTGTCTCTTAATGTAAAAATACTGACGCCTTATGGAATAAAGTGGAGTGGTATGGCTGAATACCTTTCCTTCAGAACGATTGAAGGAGGCATGGGTGTTTTGCCAAAACATGCTCCCTTGCTGGTCAAATTGTCCGTCGATTTAGTAGAGATAAGAACCTCTGAAGGTGCCAGGCTTGTTTTTGTAATTCATGGTGGATATCTTTTAAACACGCGCGAAGGTGCAACAATAGTTGCTGATGCCGTTGAAAAGCCCGAAGACATAGACATCCATCGCGCAGAAGAAAAAATGTCAAGAGCCAGGGAAATACTGAAAATTGAAAAGGATGCAAGAGAAAGGGCGCGAATCGACGCAAAGCTTCAAAGGCATATGCTTAGAATCAGGGTATTCAAAGAAAGAGTGCATGGAAGCGGTACAAAATAAAATAAGCGAGGCCTAAGGGTCTCGCTTATTTTTAAAAGCAGCAATTAGATCGGTTTTTCTTTCTTTACCTTTTAATAGCCTTCTTATGTTTTCCCTGTGTCTGAAAATCGTGAATATCAAGAGTGCGAAAATCCATAAACCAGTTTCTACACCCGATACAAAAAATACTATAATATTCATCACTGCAACGGTGATTATAGAGGCGAGGGAAACATATTTTGTCACAAGCACAATTGGCGTCCAGATGGCAAGAAAAAGCGGAAGGAACCAACCTTTTAAGCCTGTAAGCGTTCCGACTGTGCAAGCAACTGCTTTACCACCTTTAAACTTCAGGAAAATGGAATAACTATGTCCAATGGCTGCAAAAAAGCCAATTATTATCAACCTGTCCTGGGGAAGTCCAAAAAGAAGGCTAGCAATTAGCATAGGGACAAAGGCTTTGAACCCATCAAGGGTCATTGTTAAAAACCCTATAATCCCTCCGAGATATCTGAGGACATTTGTCCCACCCACATTTCCGCTTCCAACCTTTCTTATATCTACACCCTTTAGCTTAGGTATAAGAAAGCTAAAGGGGATGCTTCCAGAAATATAACCAATAACAGCCAAAAAAACAATCTGGGTCATTTTTTTCGCCTCAATTTTATGAATATCGGTGTTCCTTCAAGGGGGTCGATATTCTCCCTTATGGTTCTTTTCAAGCCTCTCAAGTAAGATTGGTTGAAAAGCCTTGGATCGTTGACGTTAAGTAAAATCAGCGGTGGGCGTTTGTTAATCTGGGTCGCGTAATAAATCTTTGCCTTTTTCACCTTTGTTCCCACCGGAGGGGTGGAACTAACAAAACGGCCAATGAGATTATTCAATAGGCCTGTAGGAATATGATAGTCAATCTTTTCACTGACAAGAAATATCTTATCTATCAATTCATCTATTCCTTTGCCTGTAATAGCGGACGTAAAAATTATAGGGCTGTAATCCACAAAATAGAGTTCGAACTCAAAAGCTTTTAATAAGCCATTTATTTTCCTGTCGTCTATCAGGTCGGTTTTGTTGAAAACAACGATAATGCCTTTTCCGTTTTTCTCTGCAAGCCCTGCGATTCGTTGATCTTGATTGCTTATTCCCTGTGTAGCGTCAATAACAAGGACGATAATGTCGGATCTTTCAATGGCATCTATCGCCCTCATGACACTGTAATATTCAACATTTTTTACCTTTACTCTGGATTTTTTCCTTATACCGGCAGTATCTACAAAGGTTATCGGTGTATCATCAATCAAGAGTGTTTCGTCAACCGTATCTCTTGTGGTGCCTGGAAGATCCGTTACCAGACTCCTCTGGCTGCCAACAATTGCATTGAAGAGTGAAGATTTTCCGGCGTTTGGTTTTCCTACTATCGCTACTCTGATGCTTGTTTCCTCGGGCTCTAAACCAAAGTCTATATAATGACCATGAGCCTGAAGTGTTTTTATGATTTCTTCTAAAAGGATGTCGATGTTTAATCCATGATCTGCGGAAATTGGTATTGGTTCTCCGAAACCAAGGCTATAAAGTTCTGGTTTGACATTTATCTCATAATTAGCCTCATTTTCTACTTTGTTTGCAACGAGAATAATTCTTTCCCTGTACCTTCTCAAAAAATCCGCAAGCTCATAATCTGCAGCTGTTAGGCCCTGTTTGCCATCAACTACCCAGAGAATTAGGTCACCATCGTCGATTATGTCCAGTGTTAAATCTCTCATTTTTTCTTCAACAATGTCTTTCGGGTTGTCAAAAAGGCCGCATGTATCAACAATCTCAAAGCTTTTCTGTTGCCACTCAACTCGCCCAAAGACGAAATCCCGGGTTACCCCCGGGAGATCGTCGACTATTGCTTTTTTTCCACCAACCAATCGATTAAACAGTGTTGATTTGCCCACGTTGGGGCGTCCAACAATAAGAACCGTTGACACAGCTATTCCCTCCAGGTTTATTCGGAAGGTGCGTTTTCACTGTTTTTTAACTGCTCTTTGATCTTGTCACCCAGTGAAAGGGTAGGATTATCGTCAGATGATAATTCCTTCATAGCTTCTTCGGCTTCTTTTTTTTCTAAATCTTTCAAATATTGCCTTATGGAAACCACCATGTTCCTTGTGTCATTTTCCGGGTCATAAACAAGTCGGATTATTTTGAATTGATGCTTTTGCCCAACTTCTACTGTCTCATCTATATTTTCCACTTTTTTATCTGAAACCTGCGAAACTGGCAAAAAGGCTTCTATTTCATAGCCATCAACAAGAACTATGGCACCTGATTTTATTGTACGGACAATTTCTCCGGAAACATAATCTCCTACGCTTAAATCCTCAGAAACTTTTTTCCAGGGATCTTCAGTGGCTTTTTTAAGGCTGAGCCTCATTCTGCGGTTCTCCCTGTCTACGGAAACTATCAATGCTGAGACCGTATCGCCTTCTTTTACGACATCTTCAACTTTGTCAACGAAATTCCAGGAGATTTCAGAAAGTGGCACAAATCCGGAAACATATTCCTCAAGCTCAACAATTACTCCTGTAGGCAAGAGCTTGGCGACTTTTCCTTCTACGACTTTACCGACCGGGTATTTGGATTCTATGTTATCCCATGGATCGCCAAGGGCCTCACGATAACTGAGTGAAAGTGTTCTCTTCTCTTTATTTATTTCCTTTACTTTAACGAGCACTTCGTCACCAACTTTGACAACTTCCTGGAGCTTTTTCCTTGCATTTCCCCAGAAAACTTCTGAAATATGTACCAATCCTTCAATACCATCCTCAATCGCTACAAAGAAGCCGAATGGAACTATGGATTTCACTTTCCCTTTGTGCACCGACCCGACAGGGAACCGCTCTTCTATATCCTGCCATGGGTCTTTCCGCAATTGTTTAAGGCTTAGAGATATCTTTTGATTTTCTTTGTCTATGCCTATAACTTTAGCTTCGACTTTGTCGCCGGGCTTTAAAACTTTCTCTATTCTTACGGAAGAATCCCAGGATACCTCCGATGCAGGAATAAGACCTGTTACATCATTTGTTAGCTTTACAAAAGCGCCAAATTTCTTCAATGACTCGACCACACCTGTTACGACGTATCCCTCTTTAATGCTATCAAGGAAAGATTTTATCCTCAAATCTTTTAGTTCTTTCAGTGAAACAACAATTCTGGGTGCGCCTCTTTTTGATCTCCTGAAATTAATCACTTTGAAATCAAGAGTCTCTTCAGGAATTTCATCGTCAAGCTTTAGCCCTGAATGGGAACCGGGTAAAAAGGCATCCACCACATTTAGAAGCTTTACCTCGTAACCGCTGCTAACCTTCGAAATTATTCTACCTTTTACCGGTTCATTCTTCCTGAACTTGCTTTCGACTTCTTTAAGCGCTTCCTTTCTATACACCCTGATTTCAGACGCGGTGCTTCTTCCTTCCTCTTCATTGACTTTCAGTATGGTTACTTTTATCTTATCTCCAATTCCGTATTTACCAAGAGGATGAACAAGTTCCGACTCTGGAACAAAACCGTCAAGTTTACCGTCAAAAAGAACAAGCAAACCGTCTGGCTGGATCGAATAAACTTCAGCTTCCTTGGTACTACCCCTCCTCATCGAAAAGTCGTCCATACTCTCAAAAATTTCGTCCATACTGAGGTTTTCCTCGTTGTTTCTCTTTACATCATCCATTATGGATAACCTCCCCTTCGTATTTGGTTTCTATGTAATCCAGAATTCTCTGGATTTGCACATAAGGTGTAGATGTACCGCTGATAAGGCCAATTTTTTCAAAATTTGATAACTCAGGCAATTCATCGGGTTCACGAACGTGAAAAGCTGATTTCCCAAAATCCTGGACAATCTGAGCCAATTTTCGCGTATTCGAGCTCTTTTTGCCACCAACAACGATTACAGCATCACAAACTTCTGCAAGCCTTCTCGCCTCTTCTTCACGCTTAACGGTTACGCTGCAGATAGTGTCAAAGACATCTATTTTCGCATCTAAAGACTGCTCAATCTGGCTCGAAAATTCCATGAAATCCTTATGGTTCATAGTCGTTTGAGAAATTATTGCTACCTTATCGCATCTTTTTTTTAGGATTTCTGAAAAGACTTCGTTTAGATCATAACTTGGCTCAACAAGCAAATAATTATTAAGCCTGCCACACAAAGCATCAACTTCGGCATGCCCCTTCTTTCCGTAAACGACAATAAGATATCCCTTTTTCTCCAGCCCTTCAGCCAACCTAAATACATTGTACACTATGGGACAGGTGAGGTCTACAACTCTCCTGAAGCTCTTTCTTAAATCCCTTTCAATTTCAGGTGATATTCCATGAGCTCTGACTGCGAAGGTTGAAGAGTCAAATTCATTATCAATAACGGGCTTTTCGCCTTCCAGAATTTTTAAGCCCATTTTTTTCAAATTGCCAACCACTTCTTCATTGTGCACGAGCTCACCATTTGTATATACGTCAATACCGTTTTTCAAGAGTCGTTCGCAAATGGATACAGCTCTATTAACTCCATAACAAAATCCTGTGGAAGCAGCCACATAAACTTTCATTGAAGCTTCATCCTTTTTAAGATCAATCTTATCACTTCGCTCAAGTTCATTCCGGTAGTATCAATTACAATAGCATCATCAGCTGGCTTTAAAGGTGCTATTTCCCGTGAAGAATCATTCTCATCTCTATATGATATCTCTCTGAGAATAGCATCATAATCAGCATTAATCCCCATCTCTTTGAGTTGTTTATATCTTCGCCTTGCGCGTTCCCTGGGCGAAGCCGTGATATAGAATTTATACTCTGCATCCGGCAAAACAACGGTTCCTATATCCCTTCCTTCCATTACAACATCCCTGTTTTCAGCGAGTTTTCTTTGTTCACCTGTAAGAAAGGCTCTGATTTCCGGGATTGTTGCAATCCTCGAAGCGAGCAGGGATATCTTGGATGTTCTTATTTCCTCTCCGACTGGAGCACCATCTAAGAGTAGTTTGGATTCTTTTAAAGAAAATGCGCTGTTCTTAATGACTTTTTCGATATCTTCTTTTAACTCACAAGAGTAGCCGGAGCGTAACATCTTCCAGGCCAGAGCCCTGTACATAGCACCCGTGTCTATATACTCAAATCCCAATTTTTCAGCGAGGAGTTTTGCTATCGTCGACTTTCCTGATCCTGCAGGTCCATCTATTGCTATTTTCATTTTTCCTCTTTTTCTCCTTTTATAAGGGATAGTTTTAACTCCTTCAACTGTTGTTGCGACACCTCGGAAGGTGCACCTGTCATTATATCTGAGCCGCTTGCCGTTTTCGGAAAAGCAATCACATCCCTTATGGAATTTGCACCGGCTAAAATCGCCACCAGACGGTCCAATCCCAGCGCAATTCCGGCATGCGGTGGTGGACCATACTTAAAGGCTTCAAGAAGGAATCCAAATTTTGCCTCTGCTTCTTCCTTCGAAAGGCCTATTAGCTGGAATACTTCATTCTGGATATCTCGCCGGTGAATTCTCACACTGCCGCTTCCAATTTCAAAACCATTTATCACAAGGTCGTAAGCTTTTGATTTTATTCTTAGCGGGTCGCTCTCTTTATACTGAGACATATCTTCAAGATCCGGCATGGTAAAGGGGTGGTGTTCGGCTTCTATCCTGTTCTCTTCTTCATTGAAGGAAAACATCGGGAATTCAGTTATCCAGAGAATATCAATGCCTTCAGCTTCGGTAAGTTCTTCCGAGATGATCTTCTCCCTTATCTTCCCAAGGGCTTTTGATGTTGAGATGCTTTCCCCAACGGCCATTAATATAAGGTCCCCATTTTCAGCAGAGAGGTGATTGACGGTTGATATTACTTCATTCGGGCAGAATTTAAGGATTGATGACTTAATACCGTCTTCAACCTTTATCCATATAAGGCCACCAAGGTCCTGTGATTTAGCGAATTCTACATATTGGTCAATTGCTTTTCTGCTAAAACGCCCTGCAAGGCCCGTTGCTTTGAAAGCCTTTACAACGCCTCCGGACTTAATGGCGCTGGAGATAACCCTGAAATTCGTTGTCAAAAAGATTTCTGTAATGTCATGAAATTCCATGCCGTATCTTCTATCTGGTCTGTCGCTTCCGTAGGTATCTATGGCTTCATCATACGTCATCCGGTCATATTCAAAGGGTAATTCTGTTCCGATAGCCTCTTTTATAGATTTGTTTAGCATTCCTTCTGTAACTTTGAAAATGTCTTCCTCGTCAACAAAGGACATCTCCAGGTCAATTTGGGTGAACTCAGGTTGTCGATCAGCTCTGAAATCCTCATCACGGTAACATTTAACTATCTGGTAATACCTGTCCATTCCTGCAACCATGAGCAGTTGCTTGAAAAGCTGGGGCGATTGGGGAAGCGCATAAAATTTTCCCGGCTTAATCCTTGAAGGCACAAGAAAATCACGAGCCCCTTCCGGAGTGGATTTGGTAAGGACAGGCGTTTCAATTTCAAGGAAATTCAGGCTGTTTAAATACCCGCGTATATTTTGCGCGATCTCGTGTCGTAAAATCAGATTTTTTTGCATTTTTGGTCTTCGTAGGTCGAGGTATCTGTACTTCAATCGAAGTTCCTCAGAAGCTTCATCATCTATATTAATGTATATCGGTGGTGTTTCAGATTCTGAAAGTATGGTGAGAGACATGGCATGAACTTCAATCTCACCGGTGGGCATTTGTGGATTAACTGCATCTTTTGGCCTTTTTGAAACTTTTCCTTTTACTGAAACCACATATTCAGGAGATAGGGTAAGGGCTTTCTGATATAGGTCTTTCATTTCCGGATCAAAAACTACTTGAGTAAAACCATACCTGTCACGGAGCAGGATGAACTTAATGCCTCCAAGATCCCTTATACGATCGACCCAACCGTTCAATATCACTTCTTTTCCAGCATCTTCTTTTCTGAGTTCGCCACAATTATGTGTTCTTTTTTCCAACACAAACACCTCCTGCTGTTAAATATTACCATGTAACTCAAATTGTGTGGGAATTTTGTGATAGAATTTTATCGTTAGGTAATTTTCAGGGAGGTGAATATATGAAAAGGCTTACGAAAGGACTTTTGCTGGGATTCTTGATGCTCTTTGCTATTCAAGCTATTGCTGCAATGTATGAAGACGTTTCACCAGGTCATTGGGCTTATGGAGACATAGTTAATTTGACTGAGCTTGGAATTTTAAGCGGTATCAAGGTTGGTGACAAGCTGTATTACCAAGGAGAAAATCCTTTGAACAGATATCAGGCCGCTGTTCTATTGGGAAAGCTATTGAGATATATCGACGAGAATTATCAGAAAATAGGCGTGGAAACCGCCACAAGTATACCTGAGGGGATTACCGAAACTCTTAACAGGCTTGAGATGGCTATAAAAGATGATGCAGGAAACATCATCCAGTTGAGTGAAGTCCTCGAAATCGTTAAAGGGCTTCAATCAAGAGTCGCAACCCTTGAAAATAAGAGAGTAGAAGAAAGTGTACCCCTTCCCCAAACGGCTGTGCAGGATATTTTAAACAAGATCAGGGCAATTTCTGAAAATATCTCTTATGTAAGGCTGGATATCAGCACCTTGAACGCGAGTTCGACTTCTTTGGAAAAAGAGCTAGCGGAAGTCACAATGAGATTGGAAACTGCCGACTTGAATATACTTGGCTTAAAGGAAAAACTCGGTTCTCTTGAAAACACCGTCGCCGGGCAGAGCGATTCATTGAAAACACTTGGTGAAACCATCAGGGTAACAAAGAATGAATTGAGCGCTTTATCAAACGAAGTCAATACATTGAAAATGAAGATTTCCTCCTTAGATGAAAATATGGCTGGCTTTGAGAGCTTTAAATCATTTATAACAGGCGATCTCGACAATCTTATCTCTAAGGTTGAAGTACTTGAAGGAAATCTTGCAACACTCGCAACAAAAGAATATGTTGACAGCGAAATTCAAAAAAATACCGAAAATGTGAAAGCCTACGTTGATAGCAAGTTTGTAGGAATTGCGACAAAAGATGAACTCAATGAAATCAAGTTAAACCTTGCCGATTTGATAACAAGATCAGATTTGAGCAGCGCATTGAAGCTGTATGTGGGTATTGATGAATTGACAAAGGCCAAGGAATCGCTGAGTGCATCAGATACAGAGCTCCTTGGTGAAATAAGCAAAACAAAGAGCGAAATGAATGCCAGGTACGATGAACTCTCAAAGAGCATAAATATTCTTGGAAACAGGATAGATTCTTTTGGAACCATAAGAGAGGACGTTTCAGGCTTGCAGATTAACTTTGCAAAGGTATCAGCAGATCTTAACAACTTAAGCAACGATTTTGAAACTTTGAAAGCTAGATATGAATCTTTTGAACTCTCAAGTGACGAACGACTTGGAACCCTGGAATCCAGAACAGAAGAAATCGGAGCAGCTCTCAATGAGCTCGAAGGCAATCTGATGGATAAGCTGGGTGAAAACTTCAGCTACTTTGAAAATCTCATGATCGACGTAACAAACCTTCAGGATAAAGTTGGGGCAATTGAAACAGCCCTTTATGATGTTAAGACCGTTGTTGAAAATGACCATGATACCCTTACGAAAACCGCCAGTGATACCGAGGCTTTAAGCGCTGAAGTTACAAATATCAAATCTAAAGTCAGCGACCTTGAGGCTGAAGTCCTCAATGTTCCAACAAAGGAAAGCGTAAATCGCGCTAATGATAACGCAGTTACGGCTATTTATGTTGGAGCTGTGGGTATCATTCTCGGCATTGTGGGAGTTGTCCTGTATTTTGTAAAACCGTAATGTTTTAAAAGATTAAAGAACCCGGGCATCCGTTCCGGGTTCTTTTTTTTGATATAATCGACTAGAAGATACAAACTGGAGGTGGCTGAATGGACTGGGTTTACATATCACAATTGAGCAAACACATTGGTGAAGATATTGAAATAAGAGGCTGGCTACGTCGAAAGAGATCCAGCGGAAAGATTCATTTTCTCTTTTTAAGAGATGGCACTGGATTTGTCCAGGGCATAGTGGAAAAATCATCTGTTTCGGAGGAAGTTTTCAGAACGGCAAAAAAACTGAAAATGGAGTCAAGCATCATAGTAAAAGGTACTGTAAAGAGCGAAGAGCGGGCTCCAGGAGGGGTTGAACTTCTGGTTAAGGAAATTGAAGTGGTATCCATTCCTGAATACGAATTCCCCATTAACAAGCCAGACCATGGCATTGACTTCCTTATGGATAACAGGCATCTCTGGCTGCGCACCCAAAGGCAATTTCACATCCTGAAAGTAAGGCATGAGATAATAAAAGCCATAAGGGATTTCTACAACGAAAGGGAATTTGTGCTCGTAGATACACCAATTTTTACGGGTTCAATCGGAGAAAGTGCAGGTAATCTTTTTGAGCTCGATTACTTCGATTATGGAAAAGCTTACCTTGCCCAGACAGGTCAGCTTTATCTCGAAGCAGCTTGTATGGCTCTGGGAAAGGTTTACAACCTTGGGCCGACCTTCCGGGCCGAAAAATCCAAAACGAGAAGACATCTTATAGAATTCTGGATGAACGAAGCGGAAGTAGCTTATTATAAGCATGAAGACAACATAAAATTGCAGGAAGAACTTGTTTCTTATGTGGTAAGGAAGGTTCTAGAAAATGCCCATGAACATCTCGGTGCCTTGAAAAGGGATATGAAAAAACTCGAAAAGATAGTCCCTCCATTTCCGCGGATCACATACACGGAAGCGATTGAGCTTTTACAGAAAAAAGGCTTCAACGTATCGTGGGGTGATGATATAGGCGGAGATGAAGAGACTGCGATCGCTGAAGAATTCGACAGGCCAGTGGTTGTCGAGAAATATCCCAGAAAGATGAAGGCCTTTTATATGCAGCCTGATCCGGAAAACCCGGATGTTGTGCTGTGTGATGATATGCTCGCCCCGGAAGGCTACGGGGAGATAATCGGCGCTTCTGAGAGAATCTGGCAGAAGGAAGTATTGGTAAAGAGAATTAAGGAATTCGGACTTGATCTGGATTCATACGACTGGTATCTCGACCTCAGGGAATACGGGACAGTTCCGCATAGCGGTTTTGGTATGGGAGTTGAACGTGTTGTCTCCTGGATATGCGGGCTTGAACATGTAAGGGAAGCTATTCCTTTTGCGAGAACTCTTTACAGGATACATCCTTAGGTGATTGCCATGGAATTGGGTAATGAACGTTTTCTATCACCTGGCGAACTAAAGGACGACTATGTCATAAAGAGTCTTCGACCAACTTCCCTCGAGGAGTATATAGGTCAGAGAAACGTCAAGGGAAGACTTCAAATAGCGATTGAAGCGGCGAAAGTTCGGAATGAACCGCTGGATCACATATTATTGGCCGGTCCTCCCGGCCTTGGAAAAACAACACTTTCACATATAATTGCGAACGAAATGGGAACAAACATCTATGTTACCAGTGGACCTGTGATAGAAAAACAGGGTGATCTTGCAGCTATTTTAACCGGTCTCGAACAAGGCGACGTGCTTTTCATTGATGAGATCCACAGGCTCGGCCGCGCGATTGAAGAAATTCTATATTCTGCTATGGAAGATTTTCAGCTGGACATCATGATTGGCAAAGGACCCAGTGCACGTTCAATCAGGCTCGATATAAATCCTTTCACCCTTGTTGGCGCCACAACCAGATCTGGCTTAATCGGCGCGCCACTGCGCAACAGGTTTGGCATGGTTCTCGAAATGGAGTTCTATCAACTGGAGGAGCTTGAAGAAATCATAGAAAGATCTTCAAGGCTTCTTGATGTGAGAATTGAGAAAGGCGCAACGAAACTCCTTGCGATGAGGTCAAGAGGGACTCCGAGGATTGCAAATAGGTTATTAAGGCGGGTAAGAGATTTTGCCACTGTTGATGGTTCTAACATGATTACAGAAGAAATGGTTACAAAAGCGATGGAAGTAATGGGGATTGATGCCGAAGGTCTGGATGATATGGACAGGAAAATCCTTCGTGTACTTATGGAAAATTACGGTGGCGGGCCTGCCGGCTTAAAGGCCATTGCCGCTTCTGTTGGCACTGAGCCCGAAACTATTAGCGAAGTATATGAACCTTACCTGCTTCAAGCGGGATTCCTTGTTAGAACTCAAAGAGGAAGGGCTGTGACAGAAAAAGCTTATAGGCATCTTGGACTAAAACCCAACCGGCCCGGTTCACTTTTTGGCGACATTTAACGAAAGGGGGAGACCGATGTTCGTGCTCAGCAATTTGATATATGCCCTTGCGGTAATTGCCAGGATAATTGTTGAACTGGAAATATTTGCTGTGATACTCTCCGCGGTATTCAGCTGGATCGCACCTGGAGTTTATTCTTCTGTCAGGATCTTTTTTCAGGTTCTTGGTGACTTCATAATGAAACCCTTAAAAAAGGTATTCCCCGGTTTGGTGGTTGGAGGAGTGGATTTAAGCCCGGTGATCGCTGTCCTTATTTTGGTATTTATCGATCAGTTTTTGATAAACACGCTCTTTGACATAGCCAGGAACTTGAGGTGATTGCCTTTGAAAGCCCTTGCATTTTTCAATACAAGCAGAATCGGAAAAAAGGACATCGAAAGGATTGGAAATCATCTGAAAAAGCGCGGCATTGAGATGGCACTTTGTGACAATTACAGGAGCTGTGAGATAAAAGACTTACAGCTTGTTTTGACATTTGGTGGTGATGGAACAGTGCTCAAAGCTGTCCCCTGTGCTCTGCAAAATTCTGCTCCTATATTGAGTTTCAAAATAGGAAGCGTGGGTTTTCTTTCAGCTTTTGAGCTTAACCAATTGAACGAAGCAATTGATTCCTATTTGAGCTCCTCTCTTGTCGAGGACAGGAGAGCACTTCTTAGAATTGAAAGCGCTCTTGGAACTGAATACGCTCTAAATGACTTTGTTATGGAACGCTCAAAACCGAGCAGGACGATATATTTGAAAGTAATTATAGAGGGATTCTCGCCCTATTTAGTAGCGGGAGACGGAATAATAATATCCACGCCAACTGGTTCTACTGCTTATAACCTTGCTGCTGGTGGCGCAATAATCGACCCCGCTTCCAGCGTATACCAGGTAACTCCATTGAGCCCCCATAATCCCTATGTTGGCTGTGTGGTGGTTGGAAATTCGCGAAAGACGACTATAGAACTGCTCGATGACCGTGGCTATCCACTTGATTGTTACAGTGACGGTGTATACGCAGGAAGGCTCAAGGAAGGGCAAAAGGTAGAAGTTATCCTCTCAAGAAAGTCGGTGATATTGCTAAGGCCGAAGGAATTCGATTTTGTTGGTGTAATGAGGGAAAAACTCGCCTTTGGTGGGAGGCTTAGAGATGATTTCCAAAAAAGGTGAAGAAAAACTGGATGAATTACGCGAAGAGCTGCTGAAGTTCGGGCGCTATGTTCAAACTCTTTATAGCAAATCCAAAGTGGCCTTCATCGAACGAAACGAACATCATGCGAGAGATGTGTTGTATTCTACATCTATCATAGACACCTTTCAGCTGAATATCGAAAGAAAAGTTGTGATTGTTGGTGGAACACTTATACTAACCGGAAAGAATTTAAGGTTTGTTACGATGGCAGCTAAACTGGCAGATGAGATGATGCACATAGGCAAACAATGCCTGATGATTTCGAAGTACTCGATGGAGCTATTAAAAGAACCTCCGATAGGCTTTTACAACAGTATGACCAAAATCTCAACCCTTGTCGACGAGATGATTAATAATTCAGTTAAAAACATAAATTCCTTATCAATAGGCATAGCAGAGCAAATGTGTTCAAAATTCAACAAAGTATACAGTTTGCTTGAAAGCATAGAGAAAGAAATAACAGAGACGATGGTTCAAAATCCAGCTATTTCTCCCCAGGGAGTAAAGCTAATAAACCTTTTAAAAATATTCGGGATAATTGCGTCAGCTTCCATGTCATTAACCGAATGCTCGGTATTTATCGAAACGGGAGAGTATTATAGATGCACTGGAAGTGAATTCTTTAAAATAGATAGTTAGAGAAACAGCGATCAAAGTGGAGGAATTCCTATGAGAATTCTGATAAAGTATATCATCAAACAATCCTTGGGATCCTTTTTTATAGGGCTGGGAGGTTTTATACTCTTTGTCAGCCTTGAACTGCTCTATCAGCTATCCGATCTTATAGTTCGCTATAAAGTGGGAATAGATAAACTGTTCATTTTAATATATTTCAACCTGCCTTATTTTATAGTCCTGGGAATTCCTGTCGGGGTTCTTCTTTCTATTTTTTGGACACTTTCAAGAATGAGGTCTGATAACGAACTGATAGCGCTTCAAACTCATGGAGTTACCCTAAAAAGTATAGTGATTCCCTTTCTCATCTTTTCAATGATGCTTTGCCTGGTAGCTTACAGTTTCAACGATTTCATAGTTCCCATATCAAACCGAAAAGCTTCTGAGGCGATAGCCAAATACGTATACAAGAGACCCGAAGTTACATTGAAAGAGAATGCCTTTTTGGAGGATGGAAGAGGGAGATACCTTTACATAAAAAGGATAGACCCCGAAACCGGGGAACTTCAAAATCTCTTACTGTATGACCTTAGCAGCGGTAAAACCCGCGTAATAAGTGCAGAAAGCGCTTCAAAGGAATCCGGTAGATGGATTATGCACGATGGGCGGGTATATGAAACGGACTCAAAAGGCTTTTTGCTTTTCGATATGAAATTCGATTCCCTGGAACTTGAGTTTGAACAGGATATAAACCAATACATAAGGAGCTCAAAATCTCCAAGAGAAATGACAAGCTCTGAACTCAGGAAAAAAATTGACAGTTTTAACAAGCTTGGTGTTGATACGTCTTCACTACAAGTTGCCCTTCAAGAAAAATTATCGAATTCCCTTGCTCCTTTTGTTATCGTTCTCCTCGGTGTGCCTGTTTCGCTTTTTTTGAATTTGAAATCCAGATCCTGGTCAGTAATTCTCACCTTTGTTCTTGTGGTCATCTATCAGGGATCAGGCGCGTGGTTAAGTGCCATGGGAAAGGAAAATTTGTTCAACCCGGTTCTGGCTCCATGGATTCCGAATATACTCTTTACCGTTTTCGGGATGGTAATATTTTCACTTATCGATACCAGAGCATCTTACAGGCTCAGTGAATTTCTGGGAAGGGTTTTCAAGATCAGCGTTATCGTACTTTTGATAAGTATTTCAACTACGCTTTATGCAGGCAATTTAAAGCTCTCAGCTGGCGTGGTTAAGGGAAAAGCAAACGAAGTGCTGCTGACCAACGGAGTGCAGCTTTCCTATAATAGCACTAAAACAAATATTACGGTTACCGCATCAAGCGCTTCTATACTGTTAAGGGGAGAAACCCCTGTATCAATAGCGTTCTGGGGCAATGTTAGATTATCAACCGGCGAAAGCGAAATATTTTCTGATCGTGCAATTGTAGAACTTGATCTGGGAATGGTTCAGGCCCTTAAGGCTTACACCAAAACTGCGATTAAAATTCCGGGAACAGGTTCTAGCGAAGCCAAAAGCGTCAGCTTTTACATTTCAGGCAATTATGTGGAGGCTACTGCTGAGACTACACCAACCGTAGCCTTTCGGGATTCTTCCTTCACTACCTGCGACCTTAAACATCCCCATTATAGTTTCGATGTTAGTTTTGCAAGGCTTAAACCCGGAGAATATCTCGAAGTGGAAAATCTTGTGATGCGAATTCTCGATTTTTCCGTATTTTACTTCCCGTGGTATTATTTCCGTCTTGATGACCCGGAGAGAAGACCTTTTCAGATAGATCTCAGTTCTATCGGCGAAGGAAAAACAACGATTACCCTCAGGTATTTGAAGCTCAACTGGCTAACCCTTAGCTTTTCATGGGAAAGAAATTGGAGAAGCAGTGCGGATTTTTTTAATTTCAAAAGCAATATCTCGACTAATCTTGGAAGCTTCACCGGCCTTTTTCAATATAGTGAAGATGTTTTAAAGGGTGGTTATGATCTTGGCGCTTATATACTTTTGAAGCCAAAGGTAGATGGCACTTTGAACTTTGGGGCTTTGTATCTTGAAGGCAGTCCTTCTGACGCCTTGAAGGATCCCTTCGCTCAACTGGTATTGGGATACAAGACTGTTAATAAAAAGCAAAAGACGGTAACTCCCTTTGAGCTCCAAAATGAAGCAAAACTATATCTTGGAATTTTTAACTATTCATCCCCTTCGAGCGGGAAGGTAAAGAGCTCATTTCTCGGAAACTATGCACTATATACAGAAACAGATGAATCTACGCAATTGTGGGGAATCAATGCAAATCTGGAACTGCCAGTGAATTTTCAATATACTGGAAGAACTTTTGAGGCCTCAAGTAAGAGCAGTAATATCTCCCTGGAACTGGGAAGGTATTCCATCGAGGATGAACTTAAATACTATCTGAACAGCAGTGCTGCTATGTCTATGACTGAACTCGGATTTCAGGATGCAACCTTTGATTTGAAGGAACTTGTCTTTACGATATCATCAAGCGCAACTGCAGAGGGAAATGTGGCTACTTCTCTTCTATTGCCTGAAAACATGGATGAGTTTCAGCTTGATTTGAGCGATTATAACTTCGAATGGGGATATCTTTCCAGCAGTGGGGACCTGTTCAGCACTTTCAACGAAAATAGTGTTGAGATATCCACACCAATTTCAAAGAACGGAATAGGTACAAATAGGGTCACAATTGAAAGCAAAGATCGCAAATTCATACTTACCGGTAATTACGCACTGAGATTCGATAGCACACAGGAGAACATCGCAGAAAAACTCTTCTGGATTGATCCTGTTAAACTCGAATATTCCGGTTTGTTCGATGTAAAATCCGATATGAGTTATAGTACTTTCTATGATGGCAGCTGGCATTTCAAAAACAAGACCACCCTATCCAGGGAAATACCTTTTTTGAACCAAAAGCTTGGAAGCTTGAAATATGTAATGAACCTGAGCCCTTCATATTCACTTGATTTTGAGGCAACCGATACAAAGACACTTATAGATAGTATCTTTTCGGGAATGCCTGCCCTTTCACTTGAAAACGAATTGAATTATTCACCATCAGCTTCCTTCAGCGCTTATGTTCAGTATAACCCAACGATCAATTTGAAAAGCGGGGAGCTAAAAAACCCCGGGAAGTTAGGTGCTGAATTGAAATCAAGAATGCTCAACGCAGAGTTTGAAACCGGCGTGAACTTCGAAGCGCTCTATTCACCTGATGCTTCCTTTTTTGAAACAGGCGAGTTGAAAACAGATGGAAGTATTTCATTTGGAAAATTGAATATTGAGCACAACGAAAAAACTCTCTTTAATTCACTGATAGCAACTGAAACGAGTTTTGATTTTAGTGCTCAATACGGTGCTGTTTCCCATGAGACGAATACCAGTTACTTCTGGAACGAAAGGAAATTGGGCACAGTTAAAAATACCGAAAGAATAAACCTTGAAGAAAATGACCGCAAAGTAGATTTTACCTTTGAGTGGCAACTATCACCTGAATCTACAAAAGCTGAAGACAACCCTTTCAGCATAGGATTGGGTCTTGAGCTCACAAAATCGCTGGAAATTGGTTTTAACATGGAATATCCCTTTATTTACAAGGGCAAAATCTGGCCAGATAGAATTAGCATTCTTTTTGATAAATTCAAAACAAAATATTTTGATATAAGAGGGGCAAAGTTTGATTTTTTGACCGCTGATGCAACTTTTACATCATCATACCCTTTTCCAGACAGATATTTTACGGAGAAATTCGGTACCGGAGAAGGGCGCTTCTACATATTAAGTGTTGACAGCTTTACATTGAACAAGCTAAGAATTGAAAACTTTTTCCTCGCTGCAAAAAAGGCTTCCTTGAATGGGAGCTGGACAATAGCAGCAGGCGCTAATAGATTGTATCTCTCCGATAAGAGATTGGTTTATGGTACCGGAAGGGTTTTCCAGAATTACGGATTATCAGCAGAATTGAAGCTCGACGATGATAACAGCAGCTTTCAGCTTAACATCAACGATTTAAGCCTTGGAAATTCTCTTTTAAGAAGACTAAGCTTACATATAGGCGCTGAGAGCTTTCTTGAAATAGGTACCGGGTATAATGAAATTGACTGGGACACGTTATATGGAAAATCAAGGCCGCTGTATCTTGACCTGCATTGTATGGCTGTAGAAGGGATACTCAGGATTAATTTCTCTGGAACTTCCTTTTTTGACATAGTAGAAATGATAGGAATAAAGTACTATATAAAAGCATTGTCAGACAGATATCTGGTTCTCGGGCTGGATAATGGAAATCCATATTTTAAATTCAAGTTCTGAGGTGGTAAGATGACAGAATACGTTAGGAGAAAAGAGATAATGATCGCCATATCCCGGAAAATTGAAGAATGCACCGCATGTCCTTTAAGCATGGAAAGGACAAATGCTGTTCCCGGTGAAGGCTCTCTGGATAGCCCGGTAGTTTTCGTTGGTGAAGGCCCGGGCGCAGATGAAGATGCAAGCGGAAGGCCCTTTGTTGGGAGAGCCGGGCAATTACTCACTAAGATCCTGGAATCGGTCAATCTTTCAAGGGAAGATGTTTATATTACAAATATCGTGAAATGCAGGCCGCCCAAAAACAGAGTGCCAACCTATGAAGAAATGAAGTCATGTTCTCCCTTTTTGCTTTCGCAGCTATCGGTTATCAAACCAAAGCTCATAGTTGCTCTTGGAGCGACAGCTCTTTCTTTCTTTTTGGAGAACGAAAAAGTGGCAATTACCAAATACCGCGGCCAGCTTTTTGACTGGTACCCCGGAACAAAGGTTTTTGCAATGTTTCACCCAAGCTACTTATTGAGGAATCCGTCAAGAACACCGGGCTCACCAAAATATCTTACATGGGAAGACATTAAGAAAGTCAGGAAGATGTATGACCAGGCACTGAAAGGAGAAGAAATTTCAATATGAATTAGGAGGAGATATTGTGGCTGACAATATTCTGGTTACAGGCGGTGCGGGTTTTATAGGTTCGCACGTTGTAAATGCGCTGATAGAAAAAAATATCATGCCGATAGTAATTGACAACCTCTCTTCTGGTAAAATGGAAAACCTCGATCCAAGAGCGCTTTTTTACCAGCAGGATATCACTGACGATGAAATGATGGAAAAGATTTTTATGGTTCATAAACCGAAGTACGTTTTCCATCTTGCTGCTCAGATTAGTGTTTCGCGCTCGGTAAAAGACCCCATTGAAGATGCACGGATAAACATAACGGGCACGTTGAAATTGCTGGAGTTATCAGTAAAATACGGTGTTGAGAAATTCATATTCTCTTCCACGGGAGGAGCTATATACGGTGATGATGTTTCAACAATTCCGACACCTGAAACAGAATTTCCCAAACCTATTTCTCCTTATGGAATAGCCAAGTTTTCCGTTGAGAATTACCTGAGATTTTATAACTATCAGCATGGACTGAAATACGCTGTGCTGAGATATGCAAATGTTTATGGGCCACGACAGGATCCCCATGGGGAAGCCGGGGTTGTGGCAATATTCTCAGAAAGAATGCTTAAAGGCGAAGAGGTAATAATTTTCGGAGACGGTGAAAATATAAGGGATTATGTATATGTCTCTGACGTTGCAAAAGCCAACCTGCTTGCGATGGAAAAGCTTGAAAATGATGTGATTAATATATGTACAGGCATAGGAACATCCGTAAACCAGCTCTTTGAAGCATTAAGGAAAGCGACGGCATACGCAAAGAAACCGACTTATGCCGATCCGAGACCGGGCGATTTGAGGAAATCCATTTTAAGCTGGGAAAAAGCGAAAAGGCTTATGGGCTGGGAACCTTCTGTGAAACTGAATGATGGGCTGGTGAAAACAGTTGAATTCTTCAGAAAGAAGCTGGGAACCACTTAGTGAACGTTTACGGCCCGAGAATTTTGATGATGTGGTCGGTCAATATCATTTGACGGGGAAAAATGGGATAATAAGAAAAGCTCTTGAAAAGGGAAAACTCTTTTCCATGATACTCTATGGTGCACCCGGAACCGGAAAGACCACAATCGGGCATTTGATTGCAAAAAACCTGCCTGATAAGCACGAATACCTTTATTTCAGTGCTACCACACAGCGTACAGGTGAGTTGAAACAGTTATTTCAGAGGGCAGAACAGCTAAAACGATACGGTACCCAAATGGTTCTTTTCGTAGATGAAATTCACCGCTTGAACAAAGCCCAGCAGGATATTTTTCTGCCTGTTACTGAAAAAGGGACAATAATACTAATAGGTGCGACAACGGAAAACCCCAGTTTTGAAGTCAATCCTGCGCTTCTGTCAAGGTGCAGGCTGATTATACTCAAGGAATTAAAGCCTCAGGACATAGTTCAATTGCTTAGAAAAGCAATCAGCAAAGACAGGGTTATCAAAGAATACGATCTGGGATTCGACGATGAGGTGCTGGAAGTGATAGCTGAAAGCGCAGGTGGCGATGCAAGAATTGCCTTGAACCTGCTCGACACACTCAGCGATACCGCCCATGCACTCGAAAAAAAGTTGATTGACACCGAGTTCCTTCGTGAATTTTCAATGCTTCCGGGAGGAAGATATACAAAAAAGGGTGAAGAGCACTATGACCTAGCATCAGCTTTTATTAAAAGCATGCGTGGCAGTGATCCTGATGCAGCTGTGTATTATATGCTAAGGATGCTTGAAGGGGGCGAAGATCCCAAATTTCTAGCCAGAAGGATGGTTATTTTCGCTTCGGAGGATGTTGGACTCGCTGATCCTATGGCACTGGTTGTTGCAACTTCGGCATTTCAGGCTGTGGAGAAAGTAGGACTTCCTGAGTGTTCATTAAACCTGACTGAAGCGGCGATCTATTTGTCTATTGCCCCCAAAAGCAACGCCGTAATCCGGGCAAGAAATGCCGCTTATGAAATCATAAGGAAAAAGCCAAACGTTCCCGTTCCATTGAAGCTGAGAAACCCTGTAACCAAAATGATGAAGAAACTCGGATATGGAAAAGATTACAAATATCCTCACGACAAAGGAGGTTTTAGCAGGGAACTATATCTGCCTGAAGAAATCGCCAGAATGGTTTTTTACAAGCCTGGAAATACCGGACATGAAAGAAAAATAAAGGAACGTTTAAGTACTTTGTGGAATGGGTTGAAGGAATACAGGGGGGATTCAAGTGAAAAGCATAATTCTTGAAAAGGGAAAGATAATCCAGATTGTGCAGGGTGATATCACACGTGAAGAAGTAGATGTAATAGTGAATGCCGCAAACGCTTATCTACGGCATGGTGGTGGTGTGGCGGGAGCGATAGTGCGGGCAGGTGGCAAAATAATTCAGGAAGAGAGCGACAGGATTGTGAGAAACCAGGGACCACTGGAGGTTTCCGAAGTAGCAGTTACCGGTGCAGGAGAGCTCCATGCTAAATATGTTATTCATGTGCACGGGCCTCAATATGGGCAGGATAACGTTGAAGAAAAGCTATACCATAGTTTTTTTAATGCATTGGAAAAAGCAGGTGAGCTCGGGGTCAAAACTATTTCAATACCGGCTGTTTCTTCGGGGATATTCGGAGTTCCAAAGGAAATATCGGCAAAGGCCTTTTTTAATGCTGTGAAAGATTATTTCGACAAATATCCTGAAACCACTCTGGCCCTTGTGAGGGCATGCAATATCGACAAACCCACAACGGAAGTTTTTGAAAAAATCGCACAGGATATATTTGATAAATAACCTTTTTCATTCCATGCAACAGCCATTAATAAAGGCGATGTTCTTGAACATCGCCTTTATTGTTTTGTTGATAGGTCACTCTGCGCTCGATGTAACCAAAATCACTCTATAAGCTCCCTTTGAGATGAGTTCATTTGCTATCTCAGGATCGGAAGTAACCCAAACACGGAATGGGTCAAACTCCAGATCAGCGCTGTAATTAACAGCCAGAGGATCATTTTCGAGAATATACTGAGCATCTTCTTCGGATAGATTTATCAACATAGGAGTGCCTATATATTCATGGGGTTGCGAGCTATAATCAGCAAAAGAAATACCGCTATTATAAGCTTTTTCACCGAGAAACTTCAGTACATTTACGAAAAAATCGGGTTCTACGTATCCCGGCAGGCTTGTTACCGGGGTTGCCTCTTCATCAAAAAACCAGAAAGTTGGCGTACCTTTAACACCAAATACAGAGTATAGATCGCTGTATAAGAATTTTTGCTGTTCCCCATTAATCTCCACAGTTGCAATCTTTTTAACAGGATATATTTCCACGAAAACATATCCTGCTTTTAAAAGTTTTCCAACGTTTTCATCGGGCAAAGTATTTTTAATAAACAGATTGCAATAATAACAACCGGGGTCAGAAAACATTACAATGAGCTGCTTCTGCTCGAGTTTCGCGAGCTTCATTCCCGTATCAAAATCACTGAGTGCCGCATCATATGAAAAAATTGAAACAGAAATTGCTGTTATCACTAACAAAAATAAGATCTTCCTCATTTTTCCACCTCCAAAAAGCTTTTAAAATGTGATCTGAAGTAAATTCAACTTATCAAACATGGTGAGTATCCCCGCTGTAAAGAGCAGCGCAAATACTATCAAGCGAAGTGCCACCCTTATTTTTGACTCCCCTCCAAAAGTGAGTTTAGAAGTAAGCTTTGCGACAACACCGCTCAAAGTCAAGAAGGGAATGCTTAATCCAAAAGAATATACAAGCAACAATAGACCCCCTTGCCCGGCAGTGTTTTGATTCGCTGCAAGAACAAGAATGGATCCGAGTATTGGGCCGGCACAAGGTACCCAAATCATTCCCAGTACAGATCCAAGCAAAAAGCCAGATAGTAAACCTCCCTTAAACTTAAAAACATTAACTTTTACACCTTTAAAACCAACCTCGAACAAATAAAGGAAAGCAAAAAGAATAAAAAGCCCACCTGATATAGCATTCATTAATAGCCTATTTTTGCCTATGAATTGTCCCAATCCCCCTGCACCGGTTCCAAGCAAGAAAAAGAATATCGACATTCCTGTTGTAAAAAAAACTCCTTTCCAGAACCTTTCAATGGGTTTCTTGGCTGAACCCATTAATACACCAAAGAATACCGGAATTAAAGGCAGTACGCAAGGTGAAAAGAACGACAGGAGCCCCCCAAGAAAAGCTCCTCCATAGGAAACAGCAGTATTTATAAGAGGTACAGCAAAGGGATCAATTACTCCGCCTGTTAAAGACGTTGCTGCTGCGGTAATTTCATTCATGATACCCCTCCCACGTATAGTGTAATTATATTATACATCTATGACTGATAAAATTGGTAATAAGTTCCGGAGAATTAATATATAGGGTGTCTCGAAAATCAGTAACAACCAGTAACAACCAATAATATCA
>NZ_JFHK01000023.1 GCF_001636545.1 Kosmotoga arenicorallina S304
GGAACTGAAAGAAGGACAGATGAAAGGTTCTCCCTGCTTGATTCTGTTGCTCAAACAAACTGCCATTTGGGAACGGATTCAGGCAGATTGTCTCCTTGACTTGACATAGTAGGTGAGTAACGAGAGAAGCAATGAAAACAGCTATGCTGGGCTTCGCCCAGGCTGTGCGTGACTTCATCACGGCTCTGCATTCCTCCGAAATGGCTGTGCGCCTGCGGCGGAGAAGAACGGGATTAGAGAGTCGAGAAGGCGAGAAAAAACTATGCTCGATCCGTTGTTGGTTATAGGTTGTCGGTTGTACGTGGCTTTGCAAGCCAAGAACTGAGAGTAAAGAGGCCGAGAGTCCGAAATAAAAGCCGGGTTGCGAGTAGCTACCCGGCTATTTTTCCCACAGGGGCAACGTAGATAGTGAACTCTTCCTCACCATCGACACCAAGAAATTTGTCCATTTTGTCCTGACTATAAGCTGCTATGGCACAGGTCCCAGCTCCAATTGATTCGGCAGATAAGTATAGATTTTGACACACATGGCCTATATCAATCGCAATAACTTTGTGAGAAGTGAGGGAATATCTCCATTCAGTGCGATAAGGAATTGCAGTCCAGATAAAGGTAACTGCACAATAGCCGACAAAATGCTGATTCAACGCGGCTTCTACAATCTTGTCTTTCATATTTTCGATTTTCTTGACAAAAAGCAGAGAATGCTCAAGGGGAAGATATCTGTAAAGTGCAGGTTCCAGACCTTCCACGTTATGAACAGCCAGATAAGTTTCAAAGGGATGCCTTGAACCAGCAGAGGGAACGGTCCTAAATGTTACCTTTCCCTGATAAACCTCCCTGATTCCCTGGGTGCTCCAGAGCAAGAAAGACAGTTCTTCCAGGTTTAGAGGTTCTTCTGTAAACCTTCTTCTGCTTCTTCGCCTGTGAACTACCTCTCTTAATGTCATGTTGCCTAACTGGATATCCTCAAAAGGAATCAAGGGAATAACCTTCCCTTTTTCATCAAAAGGCTTTTCAAAAGGAGGTTGCGGCAGGCCCTTTTTCTGATCGGTCATCATATTCTGTCTTTTTTCCCATAGTGTAGACTTCAAAAACTCCCGTCTTTTCTTGCATTCGTTCATGTTTATTCCCCCCATCTAATCAATCATCACTTGCCTTTGTTAGAGAGAAAATGAGATTTGCAGAAAACCCAACAACAGCAGCCAGTCCCAGACCCTGAAGAACGAAATTGCCAATTTCCAGTCTAACGCCACCAAGCCCTGAGACCAGCATCAAAGCGGCAACAATTAGGTTTTTTCCATCAAGCTTTACTTTGTTTTGAACAAGCGTCTTTATTCCAATAGATGCTATCATACCAAAAAGCAAAAATTCAATGCCACCCATTACTGATTGAGGTATTG
Source organism: Kosmotoga arenicorallina S304 (assembly GCF_001636545.1). GTDB lineage: Bacteria > Thermotogota > Thermotogae > Petrotogales > Kosmotogaceae > Kosmotoga_B > Kosmotoga_B arenicorallina. The sequence continues at coordinate 1,404 of NZ_JFHK01000023.1, forward strand.
ATTGAACTAGAGCGCCAACTTTGGGGATGAATGAAAGCACAATCGCAAATATTGCGGCAATTCTCATTACCCAGGGGTTGAATACCTTTGTTATCGCAAGAACTCCCGTGTTTTCGCTGTAAGTTGTGCAGGCAGGGCCACCTAAAATTCCCGCTGTAGCAGTGGCGATGCCATCGCCCATGAGAGTGCGGTGCATACCTGGGTCTTCATAAAATTTCTTGCCAGCAATGGCTGAAACAGCAAATATATCTCCAAAGTGTTCTATGGATGGCGCAATAGCGACAGGTACTATCACCGATATGGCGAAAAGTGAAAACTTGGGCATGATGAACTCAGGAGCACTTACCCATGTTGCGCCTGTGAGATTTGTGAAACTCACTTCGCCGAGAATTGCAGCGGTGATATATCCAGCAACAATGCCCCAGATAACTGGAACAAGCCTGTTAATGCCTTTCAGATACAACCTTGCAAAGACAGCAACACCAAGTGAGATCAAGGCGACAGTCCAATTGGTGCTTGCCATTTCCACCGCAACAGGACTGAGAATAAGCCCTATAAGCATAATCATTGTTCCTGAAACAACAGGCGGGAATAACTTCTCAAAGCGCCTGATGCCAATGAGTTTTATTATGTAGCCGATTAATATCTTCACCACCCCAGCTATTATTATGGCCCCGGTAGCATAACCAAGCATGGGTGCAAGATCAATTCCCTCTGAGAGGGCTTTTTGAATGTCGTCGTATTCATAACCAGCATTGTTCAAATAATACAGGGTTACCGCAATCATAGGGGAAATATATGCGAAGCTTGAACCGAGAAAAACGGGTACCTTCCATTTCGTTACCGCATGGAATATAAGAGTTCCCACCCCGGCGGTAAATAAAGCGAGATTTACCGGAATTCCGGTGAGGTATGGAACGAGAACCGTAGCACCAAACATTGTGAATGCATGTTGCAATCCCAAAAGTATAAACTGCCAGCGTTTCAGGTCTTTGCTTCTATCATATTGAGCTTCGACCTGCAAATAATCGCTCTTCTTCTCCATGGAAACCCTCCGTTCTACTGGTTAATATATTGAGATTATACACGAACCAACAATACTATCTTGAAGTGCGATACCGTGATATAATGCTCATATGAAAAGATTAGTGGTTCTTTTGTTTTTTCTGGTGGCTTCCGGGGTTTTGATGGCTCTCATTATTACTTCGCCAGCATCTGATTCTGTTCAATTCAGCTGGTATACTGGCGAATCCATCCGTTGTGAATTAGAAGTCTATAACGATGATTTTTCAACGCAAGCAACTGAATCAAATCCTTCAAAGTTCCATGTACACAACATTGGTGAATTAAAACCCGACTCAAATTATCATTACCTCATCAGATGCAATTCTTCAGATGAAATAATGATTGAAGGAAGTTTTTCCATACCTTTAAATCCCGGTGATGAGTTTGAATTTGCTGTTTATGGAGATTCAAGGAGCAATCTGTCCGTGCATGAAAAAGTTGTCAAAACCATCGCAAAGAAAGAACCTCTATTTGTTATACATACCGGTGACATCGTTTATTCGGATAACCGATTGAACGACTGGGAAGATTTTTTCAAGGCAACCGAGCCTTTTGGAAGCACATTGTTTTTACCGGTGATAGGCAATCATGAAAAAGAAGCCCGGAACTATAAAGCCTTCTTTGCGCTTCCCGGAAATGAAAGCTACTATTCCTATCGAGCAGGGGATTTGCTTTTCCTTATGCTGAATACCAATGAGCGTTTTGACAGATATTCAAAACAGTACAAATGGCTAAAATCACTATTGAAAAGCGAAACTGCCAAATTCACCATCGCAGTCTTTCATCACCCTGCATTTAGCTACGGCTCTCATGGAGATTCCTTTTTCGTGAAAACAATCCTTGTCCCTCTTTTTGAAAAATATGGCGTTGATCTCGTGCTTACCGGGCATGACCACAATTACCAGCGAATAGAACATAATGGCATAACCTATATTGTAACAGGCGGTGGGGGCGCTTCGCTTTATGGTATCAAAGACCTTTCAGGGCCAACAGCAAGCTTTAAAGGGCATCATTTCGTGCTCTTTGAATACGATTCAGGTTACCTAAAAGGCATTTGTTATGATACAAATGAAAATGTTATAGACAGCTTCGACTTATTTCCCCGCTAATTTCGTTAATAAACCCGCTCAATTCTTCTTGAATGTTCACGTGCAAATTTCATTTGCAGTCTTTCAGCAAGTATAATCGATATGAAGCCATCCAAAAGAAGGAGGGGCAAAGGTGAAGGTATTATCTTTCAAAGATGCAGGTGAATTGATTCTTGAAGGTTCTATTTTAATGATAGGCGGCTTTCTTGGATGCGGTACGCCTGATAAGCTCATAGATGAGCTAATTGCTTCTGGCAAGGGTGAGTTTACTGTTATAGCCAATGACACCGCTTTCCCGGACAAAGGAATCGGGAAGCTCATAGTGGAAAGGCGCGTCAAAAAAGTGATAGCATCCCACATTGGTACAAACCCTGAAACCCAGCGCCAGATGATAGAGAAAGAGCTTGAAGTCGAACTCGTTCCTCAGGGAACACTGGCAGAACGGGTACGTGCAGGCGGCGTTGGGCTGGGTGGAATACTCACCCCCACAGGTGTGGGCACAGTGGTTGAAAATGGGAAGCAGAAAATAGTCATAGCTGACAAAGAATATCTTTTGGAGCTTCCACTAAGGGCCGATTATGCATTGTTGAAAGCAAAACGAGCAGATTACTATGGAAACCTCCAGTTTTCATTGACCGCGAGGAACTTCAACCCGCTCATGGCCATGGCGGCGGAGAAAGTCATAGTTGAAGTGGAGGAAATAGTGCCTGTTGGAAGCATTCCCCCAGATTCAGTGCACATACCCGGGGTTCTCGTAGATTATGTAGTAGTGGGGAGGTGCAAATGATGGACGCGAAAGAGCTCATAGCGAGAAGAGTAGCCCAAGAACTCAAAGATGGATACCTTGTCAACCTGGGGATAGGGATACCCACGCTTGTGGCCAATTACATTCCCGCGGGGATACACGTGTATTTTCAGTCGGAAAACGGGATAATCGGAATGGGTCCCGTGCCACAGGAGGGCATGGAAAACCCTGACCTAACAAATGCCGGGGGTCAGTATGTAACGGCACTTCCAGGTGCGATGGCTTTTGACAGCGCGATGTCCTTCGGGATAATAAGGGGAGGGCATCTGGATGTAACGGTGCTTGGAGGTTTGCAGGTAGACGAAAAGGGGATACTGGCGAACTGGATGATACCCGGGAAGAAAGTCCCTGGAATGGGAGGGGCAATGGATCTGGTAACGGGTGCGAAAAGAGTGATAGTGTCTATGACCCACACAGCAAAGGGTAATCCAAAGATAGTTAAGAAATGCAGCCTGCCTCTCACATCGATAAGGCCGGTGGATTTGATAGTGACAGATTTAGCGGTGATAGAGCCAACAGAAGAAGGGCTTGTATTGAAAGAAGTGGCCCCCGGAGTGAGCGTTGAAGAGGTGCTGAAACAAACAGAAGCGAAACTCATAATCCCCGATACTGTCCCTGAAATGAAATTGGGGTGATTTTATGAATGCCTTTGAGATAGAGGAATATCTTAACGGTATTTTGAAGCCATGGAATTTTGAAGACTTCTGCTTCAACGGGATTCAAATTGAAGGAAGCAGAAATGTAAAAAGAGTTGCTCTGGGTGTATCGTTCAATCTTGCCTTTATTGAAAAAGCAATTGGCTGGAGTGCTGATATGCTGCTGGTTCATCACGGGATTTTCGGAAAGGATTTTTTCAAACTGCGCGGATATCTAAAAAAAAGAGTAGAAAAGGTATTGGAAAATGGATTGACCCTTATGGGCTATCACCTGCCTTTAGATGCTCACCCTGAATGCGGAAACAACGCTCTGATAGCGAAGGCCCTTGGGTTGGAGATTGAAGAGCCTTTTGATGTAGGATATATAGGCGGTTACAATACCCCCATAGAAACCAGCACATTTCTTGACAGGCTGAGCAAGCTTCTTAACCGAAAGGACTTACTATCTTACGTGAATCGTCCGACGGTACAGAAAGTATGCGTGATCTCCGGAGGAGGAGCGAGTGATATTATAAAGCTGGAAGGAAAGGTGGATACCTTTATTACCGGTGAGGTAAAAGAGCATATACGCGATCTTTCAAGAGAAATGCAAATAAACTTCATTAATGCCGGGCATTATGCAACGGAAACTTTTGGAGTGAAAGAAATCGGCAAGCTTCTGGAAGAAAAGTTTGGTCTCGAAACGAGATTTTTTGATATCTACAATGAAGTGTGAGAGAAGAGCCGTAAGGCGAGAACGAGAGCCGAGAACGTCATTCAGTTCGTTGTAGGTTGTGGGTTGTAGGTTGTAGGTAAAGCGCTGGCGATCGAGAACCGAGAGTCCGAGAGCAGAGATTCGAGTTACGAAAGAAGCAATGAAGACAGCTATACTGAGCTAAAGCTCAGGCTGTGTGAGACTTTGTCACGGCTCTGCATTCCTCCGAATGGCTGTACGCCTGCTGCGGGTTCGTTGTTTGTTGTAGGTTGTTGGTTCCTATTTTATGATTCGGTACATCTTTAAGCCATCTCTTCTTCCCGGTTATTCGCAACTCACCTACTATGTCAAGTCAAGGAGACAATCTGCCTGAAACCGTTCCCAAATGGCAGTTTGTTTGAGCAACAGAATCAGGCAGGGAGAACCTTTCATTTGTCCTTCTTTCAGTTCCCTGCGTGCTTGTTTTTGTTGTATAATTTGACTGAGGGCTCTTGTTCCCACGCGAGGACAAAAAGAGTTCCTCATCGTAGGCTTTCAAGCCTTTTAGCATGGCGAAGGCTATCTTGACGAGGGTATTCGCCAATGCTCTGAGGGCATGTCCAAAGGACTTGCCCTCCTTTATTTTCCTGGCATAATATCCCCTCATCCACGATCCCTCGTTCACCGCACTCAGTGCCATCATATGCAGAACCCCTTTCAGGTTCCTGTCACAGTGTTTCCTCATCACGCATTTGCGGTAGTTCCCGCTTTGGATTATTACAGGCACTGTCCCGCAGTATTTCTGGAAATTCCTGTAATTCTTAAATTCGTGGTTGAGAAATGCCGCCACCAGTGCTACACCCGTTACTGCTCCCACTCCCGGCAGGCTCAATATCACCCTGTATTTCGATTCTTTCAAATTCCTTTCCATTTCCTTTTTCATTTCCTGCTTTCCTTTTTCCACTTCGAGAAGGTGTCTGGCAGCATTTGCCACCATCATGAGGGTGTATTTTGTAATATGCCATTCCCTCTTTTTGAGTGCTTTTGCCTTCTCCCTCAACGAGTTCGTGAAAGCTATCTGGTTCTCTTTGAAGTGGCTGTGTATCTCTTCAATGGAGAGGTTCTTGAGTTCATCCGTGATGCTGAGCAGAAGAATTTTCCCCTTGTTCTTTGTCCAGTTCCCCATCTCTTCGACAAACTCCGGGAAATGATCGTGTAATTCGTTGTGCAGTTTGTTCTTCAATCTGGAGGCTTCGTCTTTGTAATACCTGTAAGCTCTCAACTGTTCCCTGAATGACCTGCCTTCTTCGTTGTTTCTCGCCCTTATACAGTATTCTGGATGTTCACTGTATGTCAGTGCAATGCTCCTGGCATCGAGTGAATCTGTCTTTATCCCGTTGGAATGATAGCCCCGGGCTTCTTTCGACCTTTTCGGTGGCAAGAGATAAACTTCTCTCCCTTCGGAAAGAAGAAAATCGCTTATCCTGTTGAAACTCTCTTCAATGACAAAAACAGCTTCTTTGGATACTTCATTGAGTAATTCCCTGTAACCTTCTTTGTTGTCTTTGATTCTCCAAATCTTGTCCTTCTCGATGGAATAACAGATGTGAAAGTCCCATGCCCAATCAATTCCCACAACATCCATGTCGATTCCTCCAGAAAACATTGTGCAGTCAACGAGTACTGGTTAACCGATGTAGCGTTCCTGGGTTTCCCCGGATATCCTACTATTGACCCTCTAGTACTCCCAGGATGGAAGAGGGATCCTGAGACACTGTAGCTCTTTGGCTAATCGACTCTCTGTTCCTCTCTTCCTCCTGATTGCCTCCTTTATTTTATCCTACATCGAACCACGTTACTCGGTTTTCCTAACAACCCACAACATACAACCTACAACCGATAACCCACAACCTCCAACGGTACTTATAGTTCCCCAACTCATTCCCAGGGGAATACATATTGGCTAAGTTCCAGCTCATCTCTTAGCTGTGTAAGCTGTTTTCTCAACGCATTGTTCAATGGAGCTCCTTTGTCTTTTCTTTCAAGCCAGGCGAGATATTCTTTTTCCCCGGCTGTATAAATTCTTTCGGCTCCCGGGGCTTTCTTAGAGTTCCTCAATGCTCTCAGGATTTCGCCGGTTGTCTTTTTGAAGCTCTCCAGATCGGTGAAGGCTTCTATATCAATAGCAATGAAAAAATGCCCCAGATTGTAGGGGATTCTGTTTCCATTTTCATCAAAACCGGAGAGCATTTTCAAAAAAGCTCCGCCCTGGAGGGCTGCTGAAAGTATTTCAACTACAGTTGCATAGCCATATCCTTTGTATCCAGCAGTTTCTTCGCCGATGCCACCTAAGGGGACAAGTGCTGCAGTGCCCTTTTTCAAATCTTCCAGTATTTGAATCGTATCTGTTCGAGTGTTGCCATCCTGGCCTATGACCCAGCCTTTTGGTATTTCTTTACCAGCCCTTGCGTAAACTTCTATCTTTCCGCGTTGAGAGACGCTTGTAGCGCAATCTAATACAAAAGGGAATTCTTCATCTGTAGGCATTCCAAAGGTGAGAGGATTTGTGCCGAGCATAGGTTCAATGCCAAAAGTTGGGGCGATGGAAGGTCTCGCATTTGTCCCGGTAATACCTATCATTCCAGCATCAATGGCCATCAAAGCGTAGTATCCTGCTATTCCGTAGTGTGTGGAATTTCTGACTGCAACCATACCCATTCCATATTTCTTAGCCTTTTCTATGGCTAAATTCATGGCTTTGTACCCAACTACATGGCCCATTCCGTTATGGCCGTCGACAACGGCGGTTGTAGGAGACTCTCTTACAATCTCAAATTTCGTGAAAGGGCTTTGAATGCCAGCCCTGATTCTGTCAACATAGATGGGTTTAAGTCTTCCCACACCGTGGGAGTCAATCCCTCTTTTGTCTGAGGTGATGAGAACGTTGGCACAGATTTTTGCGTCTTCTTCGGGAACCCCAAGTTTCACGAAAACATCTGCCATGAAATGTTCTAAAGTATCAAAATCTACCCAATAGACATCTTCATAAATCATTGAATATTCCTCCTTTCTTAAAAGAATATAACATTATTTATAGCATTGATTGATAAAAGATGAGCTTTCATGTTAGGATTTGTACATGAGATGGTTGAGTAGTAGTTTTATAAGATTTCTGCTTGGTATAGCGCTTTTCTTTTTGCTTGTTACTTTATTAGAAGCTTTGAGCAGGCCAGAGGGAATAGAGCTCTCTGGTGAATGGAAACTCATTCACCCTGATGGAAATGAAGAACACGTAGAAGTTCCTTTTTACAGAATTGTCGATAATCAAGGAATATACACAGCCGTAAAAACCTTTCCGCGTTACAAGGGCGACGCAATAATGCTTTCGTGTGTTTCTAACCACGGGATGAGGATATATCTCAATGGAACGTTGCTAAAAGAAATCGGGGATTTTGAATCCGGGACTGCAAATATATGGAACTACTCTCATCTTGTTCGATTAGATGAAGGTTTGCTAAAGGATACAAATACCTTAACACTGGAAATGAAGGTCGCATATGATGTAGGAATACAGCGGGCTCCCTTGATTGTGAAATATGCAAAAGTGAGTTGGCGCAATGGAATATTGAATTTCTTTATTAGCGACATATATCTGCTTGCTATGGGCGGGGGAATTATCCTTGGTGCTGTTTTGCTGGTTTTTGGTCTTTCAGTCCCTGGGGATCATGTCCACTTCGTTTATATTGCAACTGCATCGTTATTGTCTTCAGTCTTCTTGCTGGAATTTGTCTATAGGGAAACCACAGGTAATATGGATTCGCTACTGTTGTTTGAGAAAGCCACCCTTGCAGCTGGACTGGTGGCAATAGCCTTTTTGGTTCTGGGCGTGTCGAAATTCGTTGGAGCAAAGAGAAAGTTTTCGATTTTAATTTTTGCATCTAACCTTTCTGGAGTTGTTTTTTTCTTTTTAATTCCAAACTTGATAACCTTAAAAAAAATGCAGATTGTTTATGATCTTCTTTTTGTGGTTAGCGCTATAACTTTGGCTATTATGGTTTTTAAGTATAGAAAGAAATATCTTATCTTTTCAGCAACTTTTTTCTCAGCCGCAATTTTATACTCTGTAATCGCTGAATTAACAGGGATTCAGGGCATATATATTTCTGGTTATGGTGTTCTTATAGCCTCACTTGGTTTTGGCGTAGCGCTGATAGAAAATTACAGAGACATTTATAAAAAGGTGGAATTGATCCATAAGAAGTCACTTATAGACCCCTTAACGGGGGTTTTCAACCGGGGTATCCTTCAAGAAATTCCCGATTTTAACGACGATGTTGTGGTCATGATAGATCTTGACAATTTCAAGGAGATAAACGACAAATACGGGCATGAAGCTGGCGATAAAGCGCTTGTTACATTTGTGGAAAAGGCGAGGGAGAACTTAAGGAAAAAAGACATAATAGTGCGATATGGTGGTGATGAATTCCTGCTTATCTTGAAAAACTGCGATGAATTTGAAGCCCTTGATATTGTGAATCGAATAACATCGGCACTTGAAAACATCTCTAGATTGAAATACTCGTATGGTATCGCGCGAATTGAAAATGACCTCTATGATGCCATCAGATTGGCAGACGAAAGAATGTACAAAATGAAGAAAGAAAATCAAAGCTCTTCCTTAAAATGAAGGGTATTTTCACAGACTTTTTCGAGCAAATTGAACAGCTGTTTTTTTTCATTGCTCGAAAATCCTTTTAACGCTTCCCGAGAGAATTTATCACTGATTTTTTTAAATCTTTCCTTTAATTCATGCCCCTTTTTAGTCAGAAAAACCCTGTTTACCCTTTTGTCCTCCGGGTCTTCTTTTACTTCAACCAATTTGAGTTTTTCAAGTTTCCTGACTAATCTTGTTGTGGTCCCTTTATCTACACTAAGGTAATCACTCAATGATTTTTGGGACATTCCTTCTTTACAATAAAGGGCCATAAGGAGAAAAAAATGCCCGCTTCCAAGCGAGAGCTCTTCAAGTTCTCTGTCCAAGTAAGTTTTTAAACTTCTTGTGATTAACGTAATTTCCCTTCCGAGAGATCTTGAATGCTTCATATTTATCCCTCCCACGCTGCTTTTCCTATTTCCGATTTGAGATTCCTTATCTGTTTTATAAAAAGCACAAAGGTAATTAAAAAAGCAGAGACATCAGCAATGGGGAAAGAAAACCACACGCCATCAAGGCCAGCAATATGAGGAAGAACGAGAACAATTGGAATGAGAAACAAAATCTGCCTTGCCATAGATAATATAAGAGCTGGAAAGGCTTTCCCGAGGGCTTGGAACATGCCAGCGCCTATGACCTGAAAGCCAATCAGAGGGAGCATGAGAATTACTTTTCGCATAGCATCGCTTCCTATGAGAATTAGTTCGCTGTCCTTTGAAAATATGCCTATTAAAAATCCGGGAAAGCTGAACAAAAAGGTGAAGGCAAGGATGGATATAATTGATTCGGCTATTGTGGCCAATTTAATAACTCTTAAAACCCTGTCGAGTTTTTTAGCGCCGTAATTGAACCCCAATATAGGCATAAATCCCTGATTTATACCGAACATCGGCATCAGAAACACCATTAATAGCCTGTTTATTACCCCGAACACAGCCACTGCTATATCTCCGCCGTATGCAACCAGGGTGTTATTCATAATTATTCCGAGCACGCTGCCCGCTGCTTGTCTCACAAAAGCCGAAAACCCTATTGCAAAGGATTCTTTTATTATAGGTATTTCAGGTTTGAGATCATGGGATTTTATGTGTAAAAGGCTTTTTCCGCTCAGAAAATAATACAGCAAATAAAAGGCCGTTGTTGCCTGTGATATGACCGTTGCAAGGGCCGCTCCCTTTACACCTAGATCCAGACCGAAAATAAATATAGGATCCAGAATGATATTCAATATTGCGGATATGAGCATGGTATACATGGCAACCCTGGCGTTTCCTTCTGCTCTGACAACACTGTTTGTTGCCATGGCGAAGGAAAAGAAGAAAGTACCAAAGAGGATAATGCCAAGATAGTCGGCAGCATACGGCATTATTGTTGGACTAGCTCCTAACAAAGTCAATATTGGTTTCAGGAAAATTAGCCCCATTAACGCCATAATAAGGCCAAAGAAAATAACCACCGTAAAAATATTCCCGGCTGTTCTGTTGGCTTTTGGTTTGTCGCCTGCTCCTAAGCTTCGGGAAATTATGGAAGCGCCGCCAATACCTATGAGCTGGGCAAAAGCCATAACAAATATCTGGACAGGAAAGGATATCGTTATGCCCGCTATTCCAAGGGACCCGACACCCCTTCCAACAAAAATCGTATCGACGAAATTGTATAAAGCCTGTACCAGCATGCCTATCATAGCAGGCACTGACAGTTTAACAAGCAGTTTTCCGATTCTCTCTTCAGCGAGCATACGTTGTCTGTCCATTATTCCAACCTCCATTTCTATTGCCCATTATGCTACCACATAATAGTTGTAACTGCAACTATTATTTTCTTTGGGTTTTATCAATTTTCAATATACCGGGCATATCAGATTAACAGAAGTGTGAGTAAATTGCTTCAAAGAAAATATACAGGGGATGAACCGATGAATTACAGAAAAACTCAAAACCTATCTTTTGTTGAAGGCATAGCTTATAATGCTGCCTTTATACTCACTCAGGGGTTTATCATCACAGGGCTTGCTTTCCAGTTTAACACTACTGAGAGAATCCTCGCTATAATTGGTGTTATTCCTATGATTTCGCAAATGCTTCAAATCTTTTCTCCAAGGCTTTTCAAAATCAGTGGTAACAGAAAACGCGCGATGCTCATTTCAGCGTCCATAGCGAGATATTCTTTTATTGTTATTCCGCTATTTTTGCTGTTGAATTTGAGAAACCAGTACCTACTGCTCATGTCATTGCTTATATTTGGAGCTTTCAACAGCTTAACGGGCAATTTCTGGATTTCCATCATGAAAGACATAATTCCAGAAGAAAGGGCAGGCAGGTTTTTTGGATTGAGAAATTTGCTCATTTCTTTATCATCTATGATTTTGCTTTATTTTTATTCCATCCTGATAGATTCTCTTGGTGATCAAAAAGGGTTCTTGATTGTGGCTGTATTAGGAGCGTTCTCGTCAGTTATTTCACGCTTTCTCCTTGGAAAGTATGATGATCCGCCGAAAAAGACCCTCATCAGTGGAAATATTTTTTCTAAAGCCTTCAAAGATGAAAGATTCAAAAAATTTCTTTTCTTTGCTTTTTTCTGGAACTTTACCATCGCCCTTGCCAGCCCCTTTTTTTCCTATCATCAGATTGTCAATTTAAGACTGAGCTATTCTTATCTCAGCATTCTTGGGTTTATCGCAACCGGTGTCTCTATGCTTTTCTATTTTTTCTGGGGAAAGCTTGCAGATAGGATAGGGCATCAAAGCATTGCGGAATTTTCTGTTTTCACGGCTTCCCTCTTACCCTCTATGTGGCTTTTCATGAATGAGCATACATTCAAAATCCTGCTGCCTGTTGACTCCATTGTAGGCGGAATGGCCTGGAGCGGTATAAACCTAACGCTTTTCACCCTTTTGCTCGGAATAGCCGATGCTTCCAATGTGGAAGCTTATTTTGCTGTATTTTCCTTTTCCAGCGGATCAGGCGCTCTGCTTGGTGCATTGGCAGGCGGTTTTATTGCCAGCTGGCTAAATTTGTTCAAATTTGAACTCTTTGGGATGCCTTTTTATGGAATCCAATTTTTATTCCTTGCCGGGGGTGTTTTCAGAGGCATCTCCTGGCTTTTGTTGAAGCAAGTCAAAACGAGAAAAGAAATTTCCATACCCAGGTATTTCTTTTCAACAGTTTCAATTCTTGGCAGAAGGGCTGTTTCCAGGCCATATGAGTATGCTCCCATCATAGCGAAAGCCCGTGAGTCTTTCAAAAAAAGAATAGCCAACAAGAAGACAATGAAAGTTGAAAAGGAAAACCAGAAGTATATTCTATGAGTTTTAGACAGCATATCTGAAAATATATGCTTAAATATATCAGTCGTATGATATATTAGACAAAACAAGTCCAATTTAGTGCGACCGCATCAAAAGCGATTATCATAAAATTACAAAAGCCAATTAAAAAGCAAATAAATTTCACTTTTTGGTTTCCAATCTGGTGCAGATTTCTATTCATAATTTCTCTTAATAAAGAAGTGAAGTTCTGTATTGTAAATCATACGATTGTATATACGACTGTGCCTGTCGGAATTGATTTCTTTTGTATATAAGCGAATTATAAAAATAAAAAAAACCGATATAAATCAAATATATATTCCAGAAGAAACTAACGGGGAATTTTTTTTGAGAGATTTGATAGAAGTCCTTGAGCTTATTGTTGTTTTATTGACCTGGCGAGTTTGGAATCGAATGTATTTTTTTAAGTATTGCTTTTCAGAAATCAATAAATGTTTCCGCTTTTTTTGCTTCAACTTGAGAGCTGCTGAACACATTTTGGCCTTTAGCTCCCACTATTAGAAGAATATGACAGGCCTCAGGGCTTATTTTTATATTGGTTTTATAAAGCTTTTAATAATATTCAATATCTAAAAGCTTGTCCTAAAAGCATGTAAAGGTAGAATGAGAATGTCAGATTGATTTACATATATTTATTTTCATTCCGGGCTTTCAGGCCCATAAAAGGGGAGGTAGGTATTATGAAAAGGGTTATCCTTATTCTTGCATTGGTGTTAGCAGCAGCTCTTATTTTTGGCTATGATTGTGGCATTACTTCAGCTACTCCAACAGAACCGGGTACATGGGTAAGCTTCAATCCAGGTCCTGCAACAGGGCAAACGGATCTATTTTTCACGATTTTACCTCAAATAGCCATCAGGATACCACCTGCATTTGATTACGGTGAACTCTGTATTGAAAGACCTGAAGAGTTCAACGGCCAGAGCTTCTACATTGATATCAAGAAAAACTGCCCGATTACCATTGATGCACTTGTGAGTTTCTGGATGTGGAAAAATGATCAATGGAATCTTATTACTGAGCTGGATCCTTACTTTATCCTGTTACTTGTTGGCAGGACAGCCCACATATGGGATGGAAACGGCTGGGTTGTAGATGGTTTCACCCCAATGACTGAAGCTTTGCCCTACTGGTACGAGCACAATTGTTATGACACCTTCTGGTTCAAGCTCCAATTTAGTTATGATTACGTTGTATGCCGTGACTGGTGTCTCAATTTCATAGCTGCGGAGTACAAAGCAACTGTAATATTCACCATTACTGGAGAACTTGATCCTTGATTTTTTACCTGAAGTAAAACCCGGGCTTTTGCCCGGGTTTTTTTTGCTAATATGCACATTCTAAAAAAGGCGTAAAAAGAAATTCCAACTCTGCTGAACAGATGAATCGGAAAGCCTGAAAACATATAATTGAAGTACAGACAAGAGAGGGGGAAAGTATATGAATATAAAAAAGATCTTGCTCGTTGTTTTTTTTGCCGCTTGCATAGTTAGCGCAACCCTTGCTGCTGATACCGGGGAGGAACAGCCCACAGTGACTCTGGTATTCCAGGAAGATGACCTTATTATGGTGTTGAGCGAGATAACCTTGCAAACTGGCATTAACATTGTGGCCGATGATTCCGTTGGTGGTGCGGTTACCGTTGATCTGGAAGATGTCCCTATTGAATATGCCCTTGATGTTATTTTAAAGCCCAGGGACATATATTATAAAAAACTCGACGGCTATTACTTTGTGTGCCTCGCAGACCCAAGAGCAACCGGATTCAGAAGGATATCTGAAACGGAAGTGGTGAAATTGAACAATATAAAGACCGATGAGCTATTAAATCTCATTCCAGGATACTATACAAAGTTCCTTAATATTGATGCAGCGAGCAACCGGGTAACCATTACAGCACCCCAGGAAATAATAAATGACTTCAAGAAAATCTTGCGTGATATAGACACGCCAAAAAAGCAGGTTAAAGTGTCAGTTGTGGTTGTGGAGATTGCCAAAGAGCTCATAAAGGAGCGTTCTCCTCTCAATTTCTCGCTCGAGCTTCCTCAGGATATTTCCGGAATCGACTGGAATGGCATGAAACTTGAATGGGGAAAGGATCCCTTTAAGATAAGCGCTTCCATATATGATTGGCTGATGCTCAACATGAAGGTGCTTGAAGCGAATAACCTTGCAAAGATGCATAGTGATCCAAATATCATGCTTCTTGACGGCGAGACGGCGAACATATTTGTAGGCGAAACCAAGACTATAATTACAGGCGAAACGGGAACTTCCAACAATATAAATGTTGGCGTATCCATAAATGTAAGGGCAAAAATTTTCCCTGATTTTATTGAAATGTATCTGAATCCTGATGTGAGCCATTTCACAGAAAATACTTCTGAAAGCATAACTGTTTACAGGAGTGTAGCGAGCACTACAATCAGGGTTTCCTCCGGTGAAACGGTAGTTATTGCGGGTTTGACATTGAAAAAAGAAGTAGATACCCTTTCAGGTATTCCTTTGTTGAACAAAATCCCTCTTTTAAGGTTCCTTTTCAGCGGGAAAAACGACAGCAGCTCTGAGAGAGAACTCATGATATTTGTCACACCTTACATCCAGGGGATGTGATAAACATGTTGAAGAAAATATATTTTGCTTTGTTTGTTTTCATTGCAATTTCTGTTTTGAATTTCGCTTTGCCCATGGACGAAGCATTGAACATACCGGGGATGATTCTTTATGAGTTCGGGATTGTAGATGTCTCAAACGAATTGCAAAACAAGATCGATCTCGATAAATTGGCCATTATAACTGGAAGTTCGGGAACCAATTTTTTATCCTTGATTCCCGTAACAGATTCCAGCGGAAAATTAATCCTGGCTCTCAGGAGCGTGTTTGCAGAACTAACTCATAGCGTATCTGAAGAGTATTATCATATAGAGGTTGCCCCCGAAATCGTTACGACTATGGGTAACCCCGGTTCCATAAGCGTTCAAAAAGACAAATTTTACATCCCTGAAAATGCCTATACCAATGAAGTGATATTGCTTTCAGTTCTGCCCGAAAGAGAAAGCTCAGACAACCAGTTCTTCTCAAAAATAAGCGTCTATATTGCAGGCCGTTATGCTGTTAATCTTGCAACCACTATCAAGCACAAAGAAAATGAATGGGTGCCTGTGGCTCTTGTCAGATTTAGTGAAGGTCAAAGTTCCAGTAATACCTCCGGCGAAGCTGAGAAATCACAATACCGATACACCGCTCTTTTCCTTAGAGCTAAGGCTTTTGGATTCACAGAAACTTCCAGAGAAGAACTCTTTGTCTGGTCCGATATGTCTGGCCTTGACAAGCTCTTCAACACGACGGAAAATGACAGACCTTATCAAAATAGTTTCGTCGGATTTCTCTTTGGATTTAATCAATCTGGCTTAAATGATTTTTCAGGAAATGGGGCTATTCTCGTAACCAAGGACCTGCTTCTGGGAGCCGGATTAAACTTCGATACGCAGAATTCCTCCATGTCCTCTGCCACATTAATCGTTGGTATTACAGGCGAAGACGGTTTACTGCTTAAGCTATATGGGGCTTACCTGTTTAACGAAACGTCTGAAAGAAAATTGAAATTGTCTCTCGGATTTGAAGACAGCACGCACCCTACTGAAGTGCTTAAACTCAGGGCAGCGTGGTACCCTTTAACGGTTTATCCCTTTGAAACAGGTGAAAGCGTTATTGAATTAGCAAATTACTGGTCTTTTGAAGCTGGATTTGTTGGAAAAACTGGATTTATGATTTCATCAAAGATAGAAGGGCAACCTGCTCCAAGCAAAATATCAGCGAAAATCGGGTATTCAACAGGCAATTTTGAATTCAGTATAGGTTTTTCCTTTGAGCTGAATTTTTGAGAATGAAGCACATGCGCTAAAGCCTTAAAGGCTTGATTCAAATACCAGATAATCGTTGAATGTATTTAGCTCGAAAGACTTTGATTGGACTTTGCTGACATTGAATGTTTTGAGGAGGGTGTTGAACTTCTCCTTGTTTCTGAGTCTGTTTTCTACCATATTTGCAAGGGATTTCTTCCCCTCTGTGAGAAGGATGTAGATATTTTGCTTATCAGCAGCCACTGCATCACCCTGGCGGAGCGCTGAAGTGATAAGAAGAATTAATTCCTTTCTAGCCCTTTCGTTAAGCCTATCAAAGCCTTCAGGTTGCAAAAAGAGAATACATGCGCTGGAAGTGCGTTTCAAAGACTCGAATTTCGCAAATTCCTTGAAAGTATTCACATCGATCAAAGCGGCCCCGCCTTTTTGGTTCACCATATTTTGCTCTTTTCCGTAATGGGTCTCGATGCTTTCCAGAGAGGAGA
The DNA here is from genome assembly GCF_001636545.1 of Kosmotoga arenicorallina S304. Lineage (GTDB taxonomy): Bacteria > Thermotogota > Thermotogae > Petrotogales > Kosmotogaceae > Kosmotoga_B > Kosmotoga_B arenicorallina. Next base: position 18,081 of record NZ_JFHK01000023.1, read on the forward strand.
GTATATCCTCGAAATCTTTTGCGAACTTCTCATTGTAATGGTTCTTCAAATGCTCCACATATCTCAGGTAAGTTTCGCGAGCTTCAGAAATCCTCCCCTGGCGTTTCAAGAGCCTAAGCTTGTACTTTACCGCCATCTCGTTGTAAGGGGCTATTTCCATCAACCTCAGTGTGTAAAACATACATTCATTGTAATCACCTTTTTGGTAAAGAATATCCAGCAGCTCCACAAAGGCATTCATTACTATTTCCCGATACTCTGCCCTGATGGGTATTACCCAGTCATTGTACTCGTCTTCTTTCATGAAATCGCCTCTGTAAAGCAGAAGGGCATTTTCAAGATGCAGTATCTTTTCTTCAGTTGTTTCAGCCTTATTTGCCAGTTCAAGTTCTTCTTTTAGTTGCTTCGCATCAAAATAAATGCTTTCGTCCAGTTCCAGCCAGCACATCTGGCTGGAAGAACGGCAGATTTTTTTGCCGGTTCCTGGCTCAATTGCCTTATCAAAGGCATTCCTTACGAAGTACAGCGTGGAACTGAGGTTTTGTCTCGCGCGCTTTTCATCCATACCCGGCCAAAAGAGAGAAATGATCTCCTCTTTGCTCACCTTTTTTTCGTAATTTGCCAGCAAATATCTAAAAAGCTCTGCTCCTTTTTCCGATTTGCAATATTGCCTTAAAACATCCAGAGTTTTATGCATCACTCTGTATGTTCCAAAAGTAGTTATATCCAGCACCCTTTGCATACTTATCCCCCCAAAAGAATAAAACAATTAAATTAAATTACCATTCATTATTGGCTTTCGTCACCTGTGTTGTTCTTTATCTCAAACCCTGTATTTGCCTGCATAACGAAATTTTCGCCATCATAAACCTTCAAAACGAGAATGTAATTTCCCTCCTCTAAAGTTCCTTCCAGAATTGCTGCCATGATTACCTTTTCTTCTGGAAGTATCCAGCCTTCCCGTGAGGGTTCAAGTTCTCCTGAAAATACAGGAACGATTTCTCCCGGGTTGAATATTTCGTAAGTGCCCTTTATGTTTGCAAGATGCACTTCGCCATTATTCTCCAGTAAAGCGCTAAACAAGATTTCCTGATCTTCTCCTCTTTCGATATCTATGCTCAAGAGAGTTGCTGAAATAGTGGGTTCCCCTATTATCAAACTCAAAAGGAAATCTCTCGATATAATCGGTGTTGCGTCTTTTGAGGCAGTATAGACAAGCTTTCCATAGTAAGCCCCTTCTTGGGCATCAGCCGGGACCTTGAAAGTCAGCACTGTTTTTGATGATTTTCCAGGAGAAAGCGAAAACTCTTCTTTTCCCCTTAAAGTTGTCCAGGACAGGAGTGAATTTTCGTAATTGATTCTTATCTCCGAGAGGGCAACACTTACATCTACAGGTTCTTTGCCTTTGTTTGTAACGCTTACAAGTTCTGTTTTAACGCTTCTTGGCTTCAGGTGAAGGCTGATGTCAGGTCTTTCAAAGAGTAGATACAGTTCTTTTGGTTCAGGAAGGCTGAATTGTTCGCGATCAATCTGGAAGGATTTGGTGACGATTCTCTGCCGGTCGCCGTAATTAACGTATAAATGTACTTTATACTTGCCCGTGGAGAGGATTTTTGAAATCTTTTCACTAAACACCACTCTTGCATCTGGTACAAGCCATGTTTGAGTAATCCCTCTACTGGATGATTGACCCGTTTCAAGGTGCACTTTTTCTACCGTACGGCCATCAGGACCTCTTATCGCAGCGTCCAGGCTGGCAAAATAGTCCAGTGGAGAGTTGTTGTGGAATTTTACTGTGAGCACAGGCTCTTTGTTTTCGTCGGGGATTATGTCGAAATCCTCTATTTCATAGGTTTGCCTTAACCCGGGGGCGGATACCCTGAGCACTATCAGAACGGCAAAACGCACCTTTATAGTTATTCCTGTAACTGCTCCTTCTTCTTCAGGTTCAACCATTATAACGGAAACATATGTGCCTCTCGCAGTATAGGGGACTTTTACTTCGACGGATATGTTAGCGGAATAATATGCCCTTAAAAACACTTCCTCTGGAAAGGCAAACCAATTCAACACAGAATCTCTGCTGTCTTCATATTCGACAAACTCGTGTTTTCCATCCTCACGCTGTGTGTATTTTAGAAGCGTTAGGCTGACTTTTTGATCGACCTCCGAAGAAATTTTAAGAGGTATCAAGATCTTTTCACCGGGACTGACCTCTTTTTCAAAAGCCAGGGGTTGCACCTCTAGCGAAAATGCAACAGATGCGCATAGAACTAAGGAAATTATAAAAATGAAACGTGTCATTTGATACTGACCCCCTTTTCTAAAAAGACCCTATACCAAAATTATATTATTCTTTGTGATAATATCTTTTTCTTTTTTAGAGTCTCTAAAAAATGCACATATTTGCTGCAGCTGTCTTCCATTGCTAACTGTGCTTAATTCTGTGTTTTTTTTATATATTTTTTAGTTTTATAGGGTGTCTCGAAAATC
>NZ_JFHK01000024.1 GCF_001636545.1 Kosmotoga arenicorallina S304
GCTCACCACGAATATACGATGATTCCGTGCCTTTTTCAATGACCTGTTTTTCTTTTCTTTATTTTGTTAACTCGAAGTGCATAAGTTGAGCTAGGGGAGTATGAAAAGGGTTATCCTGGATATTGATTTGAAATGTAATTTCTAAGCATTTTGTTCTCTTCTTTGGTGCTTTTATACATAAGCTTCAAGATATCCCCGATTGAAATTAACCCCTTAAGGCCTGTTTCATCGCATATGGGGAGATGGCGGATCCGATGCTGTGTCATTACGTTAATCGCATACTGGATATCATCATCCGGCGAGCCGCAAATGACTCCTGCGGTCATGACTTCTTTAATAGGCGTTTCTGAAAGGACGCCACATTTCGCACAAACGCGTTTTAACAGATCCCTTTCAGTGAATATTCCTATCGGACGTTTTCCATCCATTACCATAACAGCGCCTATGTTCTCTCTCACCATTGTATCTACCGCATCTTTTACAGTCGCATCAGCACTTACCGAATATACGACATCTCCTTTTTCTTTGATTATATCCACTAATTTCATGCTTAACCTCCCTCATTTTCTATATATTAATATAATATCACAGCATGGAACAAATCCGAAAACCTAACTTTTTTCCGAATATCCCCTGAGAATTAATTACAGGATTTTATGGAGAGTTAAGGCGTCTTTTTACCTCTAACAAATTCGGCAAATTTACGTGCGATATGCGGGTCAAATTGCGTTCCAGAATGTTTCTCTAATTCGAGCAGGGCATTCTCAATGGAAAGAGTCTTTCTGTATGGCCTGAAGTTTGTCATTGCTTCAAAAGCGTTGACAACCGAGATCACCCTTGCGAGATATGGAATGAGTTCTTCCTTTAGGCTTCTCGGATATCCGGTGCCGTCCCAATTCTCGTGATGGCTGAGAATCTCTTCAGCGATAGAAGAAAGCTCCAGAGTACTTCTGGCAATACGGTAACCAACTTCGGGATGGCTTTTTACCACTTTCCATTCATTTCTGCTTAATTTACCGCTTTTCATAATTATGTTCGATGGCACAGCAAGCTTTCCGATATCATGATAACGCGCTAATAATCTGAGCTTTGCCATGGTCGAATAATCCATATTGAGTTCTCTTCCGAATTCCAGGGCAAGTTCCTCAACATTCTTGCAGTGTGTGGCTTCGATTGAACTGTATTCAAAAAGAGCGTTTTCGAGAGCTGTGAGCACAGTTCTGCTTTGCAGGTTACTTTCCAGCACTTTGTTCCTGTACATAAGATCTTCCGCTTCCCTTATCAGCGAAGATATTGTTTTTCTCAAATCCTTTCTGGTAGCATAACCCAAAGAGATGCTGAAATTTATGCTCTCTATTATTAGCTCCCGGGAAGCGGATGTTCTTATCCTCTCGGCAACGTTTTCAACAATTTCCTCATTTGCCTTTGGTAATAGGATTATAAATTCATCGCCTCCCCAACGCGCCACAACGTCTTCCTTTCTAACAGAGCCTTTCAAGACTTCCGCAGTTTTCTTCAACAACTCGTCGCCTCTGACATGCCCAAAAGCGTCGTTCACAAGTTTTAACCCGTTCACATCCCCCATTATGACACTCAATGGGACCTGACGCTCGCTGTCAAATCTCGCTATCTCCTCTTCAAAAAACGATCTGTTATATAGGCCGGTTAGTTTGTCATGAAAAGACACGTATTTCAATTTTTCCCAGGTTAACATGCTTTCAGTCACTTTCCTTCTTATTCCTATTAATCTTTTTTCTCCTCCGAGTTCCTCATAAAATCTGCCTTCATCTCGAAACCATTCGAGATTTCCACTACTGTTAATAACCCGGTAACTTGCCTGAAAGTAGTTTGCCTTGCCTTCTATATATTCACGGATTCCTTTTTTCAGTATTATCTGGTCTCGTGGATCTACAACATCATTCCAGCTCTTTCGCCTGAGACTTCTTTCGCTGTATCCAAGGGCTGCAAGCCATTGAAAATCATTGCGGTAATGTATCCCCTCTTCATCAACAACCGCCTCCCAGATACCGGACTCGTGAAATTTAAGCAAGAACCGTGTTTTCTCCTGATGTTCTTTCAGTGCTTTTGAGGCCTTTTCTATTTCCAACAGGTATTCAACCGCTTTCTGGAATGCTTTCATAGCTTCACGGGATTCGGGACTATCCAGTAATCTATTTTTCCAGCCATGAAAGACTACTACTGCATACAATATCCCCCTGAAAAAAATTGGTAGGATCAACTCTCTCCCGGAGGAAGTATCAAAGGGAAGAAAGATAAAGCCATCCCCGGGTTTTATTTTTTCCAAAAGCAGCTGCAACTGATTAAAGCACTCTCTTTTTTCAGGCTTTCCAGCAATCTTTCGCAATTTCCCGTTTTCCTTCAAAAACAATGAAAGGCTTTTGAAATTTAGCTCCTTTTTGTTTTTTTCCAGTTCATCGATCAAGAACTTGAATATATCACCATCTTTGAGAGACAAGATTTTCAAAGTTATCCGTCCAAGTGTGCCGGCAAATTTCAATCTACTTTTCATAAAGGCTTCAACAGTCTTTTGGGCACTTATATCCATTACGAAAAGGACGCTTTGTTTTGTAGAATCAATAAATTCAATCTTAACCAGCACACTTCTTTTAGTGCCATCTTTTCTCTGAATTTCAAGGGCATATTCATCGGAGGGGGGGTATTCCTTTGAATATCTGAGCACTTGAAGGTCTTTCAACATATTTCTCATTGACGGAGCGACGAATTCGAGAAAGCTCTTCCTGTTCTCTATTTCCCATTTTTTATAACCTGTTAGCACTTCAAAAGAACCGCTCACACGTGAGATAACCGTGTTTGCCTCTACTATTGCTATGGTAAAGGGGGAGATATACCTGTCAGATGCGGATTCTGGAATTGAAAAATCGCTATTGAAAAAGAGAAAGCTATGTTCGCCGGTTGTGATAATTTGAGAATACAGAGCTTTTTGAAGATCTTTGAGGTTCATAGCCAAAGAACTCGCAAGAGCTATTTCAAGCTCGTCCAGAGAGCTATTCAAAAGCCTATCAAGTTGAACCCCCAATTTGTCAGATGCCATTTTGTTTGCAAATATTATCCTCCTGTTCTTTCCTTCTACAACTACAAAGGGGTTCCCAAGTTTCAATTTCTCGGGAAAGATTGCCATGCTATCCCTTCTCATGCTAAATATAGCACAGCAGTTTCTTTTTTTAGCCTTCTTTTAGGAGTCTATTGCTTATATGGGTATCTTGGGCCGAATATCTTCGACCCAATTCTGACCATGTTTGCGCCTTCAGCAATTGCTATTAGATATGAATCAGACATTCCCATGGATAGCCATTTCATTTCTATATTCGAACTATTATACTTCTTGGAGGCATCTTCAAAAAGCTTTCTTGTAAGACGGAAATAAGGTTTTAGGTCTTCCGGGGATTCTAAAATGGGTCCCATTGTCATAAGCCCTTTCACCGCAATGTTTTTCAGGTCTGAGATGCTTTCGAGCAGATCAAAAAGGTTTTCTGGCATTATACCGTTTTTTTGAGGTTCCCTTCCGCTGTTTATCTCTATCAATACGGGCATTACCTTGCCAAGGGCACCTGCCCGTTTATCTATTTCCATGGCCAGTTTCAGCGAATCAACCGTTTGTATCATGTCAAATAACTCAACAGCTTTTTTGACTTTGTTTCTCTGCAAATGGCCTATCATATGAAGTGAGCATTTTCCTTTTATTGCCGGCAACACACTTTCCGCTTCTTGAACGTAATTTTCTCCTATTACCCTTATTCCCGCCTCTAATGATTCCAGAATTTCTTCAGCTGTTCTTGTTTTTGCAGCTGCTACAAGAGTGACATATTCAGGAATTTCTGAAAGAATCTTCCCGACGTTCTCCTTTATCCCCATTTGCACACCTCCCATAATTATTATAATCCTATCCCCAATGAACATATTGCTGATTAATGTGTTAGAGTTTTATCGAGAAATAATTTGCTGGGGGTGTATATGGTGCTATTCAAAGGCGAGGGTTTTTACCTTAGATCAACATGTAAAGATGACTCTGAATTAAAAGAACTAATAAACCGGGAAGAAATTTTGCTTAACATGTCAGAAAAACGCATGTATCCTCAGGAAATGCCTTCGGAAATCATTTTTCGTATTGAAAAAGATTCAAAATTGATAGGAGAGGTTTCGCTAAAATCGATAAAGTGGTTTAACAGAAAAGCTGAATTGAGTATTTTTATTGCTCCTGAATTTCAGGGGCAGGGAATGGGAAAGAAAGCCCTAAAACTTCTCATGAAACACGCCTTTGATACTTTTAACCTCCATCGGCTCGAAGCTGAAGTTTTCGAATACAATGCTGCTTCAAAAAAACTCATTGAAGAGCTCGGCTTTAAGCTTGAAGGAACGCTAAGGGAAGCACGGTATTACAATGGTAAGTACTGGGATATTTTCAAATATTCTATTCTCGAATACGAATTTCGAGACTTTCAAAAACAGTGAGAACTCACCGGCAACTATCTAACTCTTTTGCAATCAAAATGGTTTTCAAAATGTTTGGATAATCAGTTATGATGCCATCAACCCCAAGCTCTATCAGATCAATCATATCGCAGGGGTCATTCACTGTCCAGGGAATTACCTTTAGACCCAATTGCTGGGCTTCTTTGAGCACCTTGTCGCTGAAATCGGTGTATTTTGGTGAAAAAATATCAGCACCTGTTGCTTTTACCATCTTCGCAACATTAAATCCAAACTTTATGCTTTTTAAACCACCAAGCCATTTCGAATTGCTGAGGGTACCAAGGCTCAACAAAGCTGCTGTCTTTATCTCTGGATTTTTTTCTTTCACAAGCATTATGGTCTTCCAGTAAAAGGATTGCACGATCACATAGTCTTCTAGCCCGTATTTTTCTATTAAAGATAGCAATTTATCAACGAATACTTCTGGTGGCGCTGTTTCGTCTGGAGAAAGGGGCGATACTTTTGTTTCCACGTTTAACCAGATTTCACGTCCTGTTTTTTTCATATAGCTTTTTGCGAGTTCAAATACCTCTTCGAGTTTTGGGATTTTTGCACCCGTTACAGGCACCTGATATGGCCAGTAATAATCCTCGCTCATTACACCCACATCGTACTGAAGAAGTTCCTCATAAGTCAGGTCTTTTATAAATATTCTATTGCTTATGAAACTTCCATCTTTGCTTACCTTTTCTGGATTCAGATATCTATCGTGTACTACCACAGGAATACCGTCTTTTGTTATCCCCATATCCAGTTCAAGAGTCGTCACGCCAATTTCTTCTAGGGCAAACTTGAACGCTTCAAGAGTGTTTTCGGGCCTCAATCCCCTGCATCCCCTATGACCTTGAATATCAAAAGAAAACAATGCAACTGCTACAAAAAGGACCAGCCATATAACAAATGGTTTTTTTATCATAATATCACCCCTTTTCACATAATCATTCTACCACTCTTGATATTAATTATTTAAGCCGGGGCGCAATGATAGAATTTAAATGAACTTCTGATTTGTTCCATAATAAACTCTTGCTGGTAATTTTACGTTGCCTTTTTGCCAGGAACTTTTACCGGGAGGTGTTGATATGAAGCGTTTCTGTCTCTTGCTTTTTGTTATCTTAGTGGCTGTTGTTGCCCTTTCAGAAACTGAGACAGCAACCGGGAGCACACTTGAGGAGCTTGTCGCTAGAAAGACTTCACTCATTCAAGAATTGAACAGTCTGGAACTTCAGATCTCAGACCTGCTAAGCGGCGCCGCTTCCATAACCTTGAAGGCTCAAGAACAGCTAAATGAGTTACGATCAGAGCTCGAGGCACTCATAAGCGAAGCGGATCTTCTGTCAAAAAAGATTGACAGCTTGCAAAACGCTCAGGATATCTCAGATGAGAACATACAGCAGCTGCAATCCCAGTTAAAAGCTCTCGAGGCTAAGCTAGGGAAAATGGAGCAGGACATTTCCAACCTTAAAAAAAGGCTTTCTGACGTTGAAGAAGAATCACTAAAGGCACAGGAAAAGATCTCCAGTCTTGAAGAACAGCTCGCTCAATTGTCAAAAAAAGCAAGCTTTAATTTCTTAATTGCAATCGGTGGTCTGGTTGTAGCTATTATAGCTCTACTCGTAAACTTTTTAATTCCCTGATTTTCTGATTCGTGTTACAATCTTTGGGACAGCAAGAAAAGGATGTGAACTTTTTGGAGGCTTTCAGACAAAAACTTTTGAAAATAGCTGTCCCGATTACCATTCAAAATCTCATATCTGTTGGATTGAATCTGGTTGACAACCTTATGATAGGTCAGCTTGGTGCTGTTGCCATAGCTTCAGTTGGCCTTGTAAATCAGGTTATGTTCATTCTCATGCTTGTCACCTTTGGTGCTGCAAGCGGTGCGGGGGTTTTTGTCTCTCAATACTGGGGCGTAAGGGATACCAGAAATATCGAAAAAACCATTGCTCATATGCTTTATGTAACCTTTGGCGCAGCTCTTGTCTTCTTTGTGATTTTGTTTTTCCTTCCGGGTCAAACTCTGGGTCTTTTCTCAAAGGACTCTGCCGTAATAAAGTCAGGAATTTCCTATTCAACAATAGTGGCTTTTACGGTGTTCTTTACTTCTTTCAGCTTTGTCATAGCGTCAGCATTGAGAACTGTCGAAAAGGCCCAAATACCTATGTATATAAGCTTGGTAGCCCTCGGGTTCAACACTCTTGGAAATTATTTGCTGATTTTCGGCATTGGACCCTTTCCTGAACTCGGTGTGGCAGGGGCGGCAATTGCTACGCTGTTTTCCAGATCAATCGAATTTTTGCTTTACCTTTTCGTTCTCAATAGAAAAAGAACACCTGTCAAAGTTACATTTCAAAGCTTTTTTAAGTTAGATCGGTTTTTCTTCGCCAGAATGATGAAAATAGCATCTCCTGTAATTGCCAATGAATTTATGTGGAGCCTTGGTATGGCTGTTTATTCACTGGTGTTCGCAAGGGTGGGAACAGCAGCGATAGCCACAAGAAACATAGTAAGCACTATAGAAAGCTTCGGGTTCGTATTCTTTGGTGGTATTGGTTCTGCCGCGGTTGTTATCGTTGGTTCTGAACTCGGGAGAAAAAATTTCGATCTGGCTTTTGAGAGCGCCAAAAGACTGCTTAAGATAACTTTGATCATTTCATCTCTTGCAGGATTGGCTATTATAGGACTTTCACGGGTAATTATCAACTTTTACAACATCGACGATTTCATCAGAGCAACCGCCTTACTATCTATTATCATCGTCGCTGTGGCTCTTCCCATAAAGATGTTAAATGCAGTAAATCTCGTGGGTGTTTTGAGAAGTGGGGGAGATACACGTACTGTTTTCTTTCTGGAAATTGTAAGTCTCTGGCTTATTGGCGTACCCATGGTTCTTTTTGGTGGGCTGATCTTGAAGCTGAGCGTTCCCCTGATTTATATAATGATGCTTCCCGAAGAACTCTTCAAGCTACTTGTGGGTGGCTTTAGGTTTCGTTCAAGGAAATGGATGAAAAATATAATTGAACAGTGAGCATTACAACCAACCTCTTTGATGTTATGATATATATGATATCAGGATGAATGGAGGAAGAGTATGAAGTTTAATACATTGCTTATCATTATCGTAATAGTTATGGTTGCGATAACCGCTGTGAACATGTTCATGAGTTTTTCAAACAGACTGAAGATTGAAACACTCTCATACAGCAGCAACTACCTTTACGATTCCCAGGGAACGGTGAAAATGGATAGTGTCATGCAAGTGAAGTTTTTGAAGCCTCAGCAAATAGAGGGATTCCTTGAGCAATTTGAAAAAAGCCCTTCAGAGAAAATATCTGAGTTTCAGAAATCCCTTGAAGATTTCTCCAAAAATCTTGGGAGAATACTTGCGGTTGAAGATTTTCAATCAACTGCAACTGTTATCTCTTATGATATCCTGGAGATAAGAGAAGTAGCTGTGGTTAAGGGATTTGCAGGTGTTACTGATGGTCAGGTAAACACTTCCCTCGGTGATGTTGAACTCGATCTTTCAGGAGATTCCGTACTCACAATTACATTGCCTTCCAACGCTAAAGTTATCAGTGTGAACCCCCAGCCAACAAGCCGACCAGCTGAAAACCTCCTCATCTGGAGCAACACAGGCAAGATAAAATTCCCTGAGGTGGTTTTTGTTGCAGGAAACTGATCTCGACAAATACTCCCGGGATTTTTTAGAACTGATATCCTCGCTGCAGCCGGTTACGGTACTGACGGGTGCTGGTGTATCTACTGCGAGTGGTATTCCTGATTTTAGAGGGCCAAATGGCTTATACAATAGTATTTCTCCTGCGGTTTTTGAATTGGAGTTCTTCCTTAATCACCCTCAGGAATATTACTCAATCACTTTGAACCGTATTCATATGATAGGTGACATAGAACCCAGTGCAACGCATATTTTACTGGCTTTGGTTCAAAAACGCAGGCTTATTGAGACGGTGATAACTCAAAACATTGATGGGTTGCATCAAAAGGCTGGCACTAAAAGCGTCATAGAGCTTCATGGAAATGCTGGCAATTTCTATTGTATGAATTGCAGCAAAGGCTATTCGCTCAGTGAGGTCGCCGAAAGATTGAAATCTGAATCTGTCCCCCGCTGTAGCTGCGGAGGGCTTATTAGACCCGATGTTGTCTTCTTTGGCGAATTCCTTCCGGAAGATGCGATAGCAAGGGCAAGAGAAGCAAGTCAAAACTGCGGTCTTTTCATAGTGATGGGTTCTTCTCTTAATGTCTATCCAGCAGCAGATTTCCCGATGATTGCTATCAATAACGGTGCATTTTTTCTCATCGTGAATCGCGGTGAGACGGCTTTAGATAATATCTCGGATCTAAAATTCAATTGCGAACTGGAGTCATTTTCAAAGTCAGTTCTGGAAAAGCTCAAAGAGCTGGATTGAGTATTGCGTACCTCAACAGACCGAAAAGGTCTTTTTCTATTCGGATTTTATAATCTCTCCTCTCCTCTTCTACAAGCTTTTCAAGAGCTGTTGCGGTGTAATCCGCTATTTCAAGAAAGACCTTTTTTCCGGATGGAAGTTCCTTCAGGAATTTCCTGTAGAAGTCTATTCCATCTGCCCCGCCATCAAGAGCAATCATTGGCTCGTATTTTCGCACACTTATATCCAATCCGGAAATGATTTCCGTTTTGATATATGGGGGATTTGATACTATCACCTCTATCCTGTCAATAAAGGGCTTCAATGGCGACAGGCAGTCCCCTTGAAGGAATTTTACGTTTTCTATTTTATTTGTAGCTGCGTTTTCCATTGCAAGCTCAAGGGCCTCTTTCGAAATATCGGTTGCATATACCAGTGCATCCGGTAGTCCGCTGGCTATAGACAGAGCAATAGCACCACTTCCAGTGCCTATGTCTACAAAAAAATGGTTTTTCCTGCACTCTGAAAGCACTATCTCAACCAAACCCTCCGTTTCTGGCCTGGGGATAAGGGCTCTTTTATCTACTTTGAGGTTAAGGTTCATGAATTTCTTCCATCCGATTATGTAATCCAGCGGTTCATCTTTTAACAAGCGCTCATAAGCATTTTCGAGTTTTCGGGTTACCGAATCCGGAATTTCAACATACCCGTTAAAAAAAAGCAGGCTTTCTGATATGGATAGATAGTCTCTGAAAAGCTGTATCAAAACATAGCGGGGAAAGTTCTTCCCCGCTGCTTTCAACTTTTGCTCAAAGTCCCTGAGCAGTTCCTGAGGGTTGACTTTCATAAGCCTAAGATCTTTCTCACCTCATCAGAAGCCATATCTGGCGTCCACGGTGGATCAAAAGTAAGCTCCATGTCAACACTGTTTACTCCTTCAACTTCTTGAACCTTTGACCTGGCATCTTCAAGAATGAAGCCAGCAAGGGGACACATAGGTGTTGTCATGGTCATCCTCACTTTTACATTGTTCTCGTCGTCGACTTCTACGCCATATATCAGGCCAAGGCTTACAACATCAAACCCTACTTCCAGGTCATATACTTGCTTTAACGCATCCATCACTTGCTCTTTTGTGACAGCCATAATGTCCCTCCATCATTTGAACTCTTCGGAAATTTCAATGGTTGAAGATTCGTAAAAAGTCTTGAAATCACCTTCAAGCCATTGATTCCAGAGCAATCTTTTTGTCTCTTCCAGCAACTTCGCCTTTATATCTTCTCTTACGGTTTCCAATGGTTTCACAGCGGTACCTTCCTGTGTGTAGTCTACAAGGTAGAATATGATGTATTTCCCATCGTTCGTCTTTTCTATTGAATTCATCAAGCCGGGCTGGAAATTATCAAAAAGTTTACTGACAAGCTCCGGATTGATGCTTACCACATCATCCCTTCCATATTTAACGGATCCGGAACTGAATTCAAGTGTCGGATCAGAAACGCTTTTGAGTTTTTGAAGGAAAGAATAGGCTTTTGTGAAGCTATCAAATCTTTCTTCATAGAGTTCCACAAATTCACCCTTTATTGAAAATTCATCGGGATTTGCGCTGTAATACTCCTGAATCATTTCATCTGTTACTACACTTGAAGCGTCAGCTGTAATGGCGTTGAATAGAGCATTAAAAGCATTCTTGAAAACAATATCTTCGACTGTCTTCAGTTCATACGAGAACAGCCCATCCGGATACCCTTTCAACATATAATAAGTATCAGCTTCTTTAAGAGATATATCGCTCTCATTAAGGCTGTTCAAAACGTATTCATGCACCTGAGAATAAACAGCATAACGGTCGATTTCAAAGCCATTTATGAAAGCATACTGAACAATGAGTCTTTTTCTTATTAGATCTTCGAGCACCTTCTGTTCGTAAACTTTCAAGAGCTGATTCCCCGCTTCGGTATTCAACAGGATATCTGAAAACAGTTGATTTACCTCTGAAATTTTTTGCGCTATTTCCAGATACTGGGGCATAACAATGGCATTGAAAAGCGCCTGCGAGATAGCTTCCCCATTTACGGTAGCCACAGGGGTTACGGTGATAGTTGCCTCGGATGGAAGCACTGTCCCGGTGGCATCGGCCATAACGGGAATTGATAACAGAAGTATGGCCAAAATAGCAAGCAATGTTTTGTTCATTTGTCACCCTCCTTTATTTCCTTTATCTTATTCCAATAGACATCGAGTTCTTCAAGGGAAAGTTCTTCGATTTTTAAACCCTCTTCCATTATGAGACTCTCTACGGCCTTGAATCGGTTCACGAATTTTTCCGTAGCTCTCCTTAGAGAAAGTTCCGGATCCACTTCAATAAACCTTGACAAGTTTACCAGAGAGAAAAGCAAGTCCCCGAATTCTTCGTCAATTTTTTCAGGGTTTTTCCTGTTAATGGCTTCTTCAAGCTCTTTTAGCTCTTCCTGTATCTTCTCTTTTACTCCCGAGCTGTTTTTCCAATCAAAGCCTACCTCCGATGCGTTTTCCTGCACCCTTCGGGCAAGGCTGAGAGCTGGAAGAGCCTTGTTTATCTCTCCAATTACAGTTTCCATTTTTTCACCTTTCTCAGATGCCTTTATTTCTTCCCACTGCCTGTATGAATACCCCTCAGATTCTGCGAAGACATGTGGGTGCCTTCTCACCAGTTTATTCGTTAACCTGTCAATGATCTCTGAGATATCAAAAGCATTTCTTTCCGAAGCTATTTGAGCGTGAAAAATGACCTGTAGTAATACATCGCCAAGTTCTTCCACGAGTTCTTCTTCATCCTTTCTGTCAATCGCGTGCAGAACTTCATAGGCTTCTTCTATCAAGTAGGGCTTTAACGTCGTGTGAGTTTGCCTTTTATCCCATTCACACCCATTTTCGCTTCTAAGAATACGCATCACTTCTACTAGTTTCTCGAATTTTTCTCCTGCGCTCAATCCAGACACTCCCTCTGAGAAAGATCACAATATACCTGTCCTGAAAAGCCTTTTTTCCGATACGAGTCCTTTTTTTAACCACACAGAAACCTTTTCGCGGGTCAATAATTCTTTTACAGGCTTGAAAGTCAATCGATGCCACAAAGAAGGTCCATTTTTTCTAAGTGCTTCCAGATGCGCTTGTGTCCCATAACCTTTATGAGAGTTAAATCCGTAATAGGGGAATAACTCATCAAGTTTTTCCATAATACGGTCTCTTGTAACCTTTGCAATGATTGAGGCGGCAGCAATGGAGGCACTCTTTTTATCTCCAGATACTATGCATGTTCCCCTAATATTGACGCTTAAACTCCTACCGTCAATGAGCACATAATCTGGATGAAGGCTTAATCTGCTCACAGCTCTTGTCATAGCAAGGCGCGTGGCTTTCAAGATATTGAATAAGTCAATCTCTTCCTCGGAAGCAAATCCAATCCCAACTATTGAACTATTTAAGATCTCCGAAAATAAAAATTCCCGCTCTTTTTTTGAAAGAGATTTTGAATCATACAAGCCGGGGATTTCTCTTTGCAAGATCACAGCAGCCGCCACGACAGGTCCTGCAAGCGGACCACGCCCGGCTTCATCTATTCCTGCAATAATACCATGCTTTTTTCGGAATTCGTCGTCAAAACGCATAAGGTTGTCTGTATACTCGGTATATCTCACAAGAAAATTATACCCCAGCTTTCCTTATGATTCTACGCATCTAATATATAAATCATTCGTATTAATCTCAATGTCAAAACAATTAAGACCATTTGGCCGCAACAGTCTTATTAATGTTTGATTTACCATGAATATACTGGATTAAAAGCAATTGACAATATGCAGTTAACATTCTCATCTTAAAATGAATTCGATGGATAGCCCCCTATCCCCCTTGAAATAGACCCCCCACTTTGACCGGATCTGAAGATCCGGATTTTTTTTGCCAAAAAAAGAGGAGCCCCTGCGGGCTCCTCTTTTCACATTGAGATCACGCGGGATGTTCCTCGGTTTCTTCGCCAAACTCAGAGATGGGAGTTTCTTCTACCTGGATGTTGGCGTACATATCGAGACCGGTACCTGCTGGAATCAGCTGGCCTACGATAACATTCTCCTTGAGCCCAAGGAGCTTGTCCACCTTGCCTTCCACGGAAGACTCGGTCAACACCTGAGGCGTCTGCTGGAAGGAAGCTGCGGATAGCCAGCCTTCGCTTTCAAGAGAAGCCTTTGTGATCCTGAGAAGCCTCCTCTTGAATTTCAGAGGTTCTTTCATCCTTATTTGAACTTCTTTTTCAGGTATTACTATATCCGGATTTACTTCTTCTATGAGCTTTTGGTATTCTTCCTCTTCCACATCGTAGATTCTTATATCCGTTACTCCGCTTTCTACGAGCTTTTGCAGAAGTTCTTCAGTCACCACGTCGTTCTCGGAAGCCAGCTTTACGAGCTGTCCTTCTTCGTCTTCTACCAAAATTCTCCTCGCAAGCCTTTTTCCAAGAGTGTACGCTTTGTTTTCGTCTACTTTTTTGTTCGATTCGTAAATTTTTCTGTTTATTTCCCTCACGCTCTGGATACTCAAAAGATCGCCAGGCAGGTAATCAGTATCACCGGGATCTGTTACCTCAACCATGGAAAGCATCTGCCTGATTATGAGTTCAAAGTGCTTGTCGTGAATTTCGACACCCTGTTCAGCATAAACCTGCTTGATTTCACGCAGCAGATAAAAGGCTGTCGGGATAACACCGAGTTTTTCCATGAGCTTTCTTGGCCTTATTGTACCCGTGGTGAGCGATTCGCCTTTGAGTACTTTGTCTCCGACGCTGATTTTGGGCTTTATTACGCTTGAAAGGTCGTATTCTTTTATCTTTCCGTCTTCTGTTTCCACAAAGACCTTCCTCCTGCCCTTTTCATCTATTGCTATGTCTTTGACAAATCCTTCAACCTCACTGAAAATGGCTTCCGGGTCCTTGAGTTTCTTTCGTGCTTCAAAGAGTTCTTCAGCTCTTGGAAGACCCCTTGTGATATCAGCTCCTGTTGCAATACCACCGGTATGGAATGTTCTCATTGTAAGCTGGGTACCCGGTTCACCAATGGATTGCGCTGCGACGATTCCAACTGCTTCCCCTACATTCACGATATCGTGATTGGAAAGGTCCATGCCGTAACAGGCTGCACACACACCCTGCTCCGATTCACAGGTGAGAACAGAGCGGACGATAATTGCTGGCCTGACTTCGAGTTCCATGTATCCAGCTTCATACAGGTTCTTTGCGGTGATCACATTTACCTTTTCCTGGTATCTCACGAGCTCTACATTATCCTTATTTCTCAAGCTTGGTCCAACATAGATTTTTCCTACGACCGGGAAGGAATGCACATCCACTTCTTTTATACCGGCATTTTTGAGCTTATGGAGCACATCGGCATTGAGTTCCGTTCCCGCACGTAGCACTTCGCCTTCCATCTCGACATCATAAGCGAGCTCTGTATAGTGAGATAGCTGTGATAGCTTTGATAGCTTCAATTTCTCTTCGCGCATAATGGTAATGGTGGTCTTGAAGCTTGCTAAGAATTTTGAGTCGTCATCTCTTATCATGGTGTTTCGAGTGTATTCTTTTCCCGAAACAGGATGCTTCAACACTTTACCTGACTGAGGGTCGGTTATGTCCTGAGCCAGAACCCTGCCGAAGAGAAAATCGTCAAGCTTTTCAATGGTTACGTCGTCTAGCATAAGCTCTATGGCTTCCAGACCCTTCTCAGTTCCACAATCCGGCGTGGTTATAGTCACGGACTGCGCCACATCAACGAGCCTTCTTGTGAGATAACCGGCAAAGGATGTTCTCAAGGCTGTATCAGCGGACCCTTTTCTGGCTCCGTGAGTCGAAGTAAAGAATTCAAGTTCTGTCAATCCATCCCTGAAGTTGGATATAATCGGGACCTCAATCGTTTTACCGGAAGGATCAGCCATGAGACCTCTCATACCGGCGAGCTGTTTCAGCTGGTCAACGTTACCCCTGGCACCGGAGTCCACCATCATAAAGACAGGGTTGAAGGGGTATTTTCTGAATTCCGTCACCGTTTCGTTCATGAGCTCTTCTGTCGCTTTTTCCCATATCTTTATGATTTCTATGGATCTGTTTTCCGGATTCAGGAAGCCTTTGTGGAATAGGTCCTCGATCTGCGCAACTTTTTCTTCGGCGCGCTTTATCACATCGTCCTTTTTTGGTGAAGTGACTATATCCCTTATTGAAATCGTAAGGCCGCTGACTGTGGCATAATGGAAACCAAGCCTCATCATGTCGTCCAGGAGGTCAGCGGTTCTGTCTATTCCGTGCTTCTGGAAACAGTCGTAGATGAGTTTCTTTATCTGCTTCTTGTTGAATTTTATTGTATAGTCTCTCAGTTCTTCGGGGACAATGGAGTTGAATATTATTCTTCCAACTGTAGTCGGAGTAAGGTCTCCGCTGCTTTCATCAAGCTGGACAAGAATAGGTTCATGAAGCTTGAGCTTGCCAGCATCATATGCTATGAGAGCTTCAGTAACTGAACCAAATTTCCAGCTTATCTTCTCCAGCGCTTTTTCTCTTACTCTTCGCCTTATCTCCACATTACTGAGCTTTGACTTCTTGAGTTCTTCGTAGTAACTCATAAGCTCTTTTTCAAAGGCCTCGTATTCATGATCTACAGTTGTTAAATAGTAAACCCCAACAATTATATCTTTACCTGGCATGGAGACTGGTTTTCCGTGTGCTGGAGATATGACATTGTATCTGCTGAGCATAAGGAATTTCGCCTCTGCTTTTGCCGCAGCTGACAAAGGCACATGTACTGCCATCTGGTCTCCGTCAAAGTCAGCATTAAAGGGTGCACATACCAATGGATGGAGCTTTATTGCGTTCCCTTCTACCAGCTTCGGGATAAACGCCTGTATGGAAATTCTGTGCAGTGTAGGCGCTCTGTTTAATAATACCGGGTGTCCTTTGATCACGTCTTCGAGAACTTCCCAGGCTTCCGGCATTTCCTTTTCGATGATCATTTTCTTGTATTTACGGGCGGTTTTGCTGGATTCCGTCCCAAGGAGTTTTCCAAGCACAAAGGGTTTGAAAAGCTCCATGGCCATTCTCTTGGGAATACCGCATTCGTGGATTTTCAGTTCAGGTCCCACAACGATAACGGCGCGTCCTGAGTAATCCACACGTTTTCCAAGAAGATTTCTCCTGAAACGCCCTTTCTTACCTTTCACAAGGTCCGTCAGGGATTTCAGGGGCCTTCCAGACCTATCTGTAACGGCTTTACCGACACGCCCGTTGTATATGAGTGAATCTACTGCTTCCTGAAGCATGCGCTTCTCGTTTCTTATTATGATATCCGGCGCACCTATGGATAAGAGCTTTGCCAGCCTGTTGTTCCTGTTGATCACCCTTCGATACAAATCGTTCAAATCAGTAGTCGCAAAACGACCACCTTCGATTTGAATCATGGGTCTGAGGTCAGGTGGTATAACAGGAACAGCTTCCATTATAATCCACTCTGGCTTGTTTCCGGATTTCAGGAAATCTTTTATGAACTTCAATCTTCTCAGCAATTTAAGCGCACGGGCGCTGCTCTTGGGTATGGTCTTCAATTCATGCTCGATCTGGATTTTGAGCTCTTCAAGGTCCAGGTTTTTCAGCAATTTTTTTATTGCTGCAGCACCGTAATCGCACTGCAGTTTACCGGGATAGAGTTCTTTGTAAGCTTCGTACTCGTTTTCAATTATAATATCGCCAATCTGGTGTCCTGTTTCTTTTGCGACTTCTTCGTCTATTTCAGTAACAATGACTATGGGTCTGTCGTTTTCCGTGTCTGTTTCTACTTCAAATTTACCGGGATAGTACTCGTTGAAAATCTCGTACTCTGAAAGAGCGAGGACTTCATCTTCAAAGAGGAAGCGGTCAGCGATCGTGTCACCTTTTCGCACTTCTTCTCCATCCTGCACGTATATGAGAGCACCTTCAAAAACCGGGTATTTTTTCTGAATTCCATTTTCACCTTCGATGATAATCCAGTTCAGTTCTCTTTCGGTGCTGCTAGTGACGTTTTCAATTCTGACTTTCCCATCAAGGTCCGATATCACTGGACCCTTAGGGTTCTTTACTTTGAAGCCTTGTTCCACTTCAAAATCGAGTTTTTTGGTATAAATGTCATATTCGGTCTGGTATAAAGTCATCCCGGCAAAGAAATCAGTGGATTTTGGGTCTGTAATTACATACAATTTCTCAATGACCCTCTTTGAACCGTAATAGATAATATTTTCAAGGTCTTTGCTCTGTATGTTCAACAACGAAGCCAGAATGCTTGGTGCACTTTTCAAATACCAAACATGAACCACAGGCGCAGCCAATTCTATATGGCCCATCCTGCGGCGCCTTGCTTCCTTTGACTCGACTCTTACGCCACAGCGTTCACAGACCGTGCCCTCGTATTTCTTACCTTTGTACTTGCCACAAGCACATTCATAGTCCTTCGTTGGTCCAAAAATCCTTTCGCAGAACAGCCCATCTCTTTCAGGCTTGAAAGTTCTGTAGTTTATAGTTTCTGGCTTTTTTACTTCACCGCTGGACCATCTTCTGATTGTTTCCGGTGAGGCGACCTTGATTTGAACGGTACTGATCTTCCTCCTAAATGAACTTACAGCCATTATCTTCCCTCCTTGAGGGATTCATTTCCCTGTTTTTCATAATTTGTCCACGTCAACCTCATTACCATCCTGATCATAGGCTCGCACATCCATTGCAAGACCCTGGAGTTCTTTTATGAGCACTTTGAAACTCTCCGGTAATCCAGGTTCCGGGATTACATTTCCTTTCAAAATGGCTTTATATACTTCGTTCCTGCCCTTGATATCATCCGACTTTATAGTTAGCATTTCATTTAGCGTATGGGCAGCTCCATGCGCTTCCAGAGCCCATACTTCCATTTCCCCAAACCTCTGGCCACCAAAATGCGCTTTTCCACCGAGAGGCTGTTGGTGAATCAGTGAGTATGGCCCTGTTGAACGGGCATGAATTTTGTCCTTCGCTATATGAACAAGCTTCAGCATGTACATTACCCCTACAACAATGGGGAAATCAAAAGGCTCACCGGTTCTTCCGTCCCTTAGAATGACTTTGCCGTTCTTTTCTTTCTCGGAATCACCGGCATCGAGGTTCTTTTCTTTTCGGACTTTGTAAAGAGCATCCATTATTTCGTTCTCTTTCGCTCCGTCAAAGATTGGGGTAGCAAAATATCTGTTGGTAAGCTTACCCAGCCAGCCAAGGTGTGTTTCCAGAACCTGTCCCACATTCATACGTGAAGGGACACCCAGAGGAGAGAGCACAATCTGAATGGGTGTGCCGTCAGGCAGGAAAGGCATGTCTTCTTTGGGAATGATGTTTGAAACAACACCTTTGTTTCCGTGACGTCCGGCGAGCTTATCACCTACATCTAATGGTTTCCTGCAAGCCACGTATACTTTGACGAGTTTGTTTATTCCAGAACCAAGCTCTGAGATATCCTCCTTTTCGAAGACCTTGACGTCAATGACTCTGCCTTCCACGCCGTGCGGAACTTTTAGCGATGTGTCCTTGACATCTCTACCTCTGTCTCCAAAAACGGATCTGATAATCTTTTCCTCAGGAGTTGTATCGGATTCGCCTTTTGGAGTGACTTTTCCAACCAGAATATCACCAGAACTTACGTAAGCTCCGACTCTTACAATTCCATTTTCATCGAGATTTCTGAGCAATTCTTTTGAAACATTTGGAATATCCGCGGTGATTTCTTCCGGACCCAGCTGCGTATCGCGCGCAACGGTTTCGTACATTTCGATGTGTAAAGTTGTGAAGGTTTCTTCTTCGAGTAATTCCTGATTCACCAGTATGGCGTCTTCGAAGTTGTAGCCTTCCCATGGCATGAAGGCGACAAGCGCATTCTTACCCAATGCAAGTTCTCCCATGTCTGTTGAAGGACCATCAGCTATGGGGGTATCTTTTTCAACGATTTCGCCCTCAGAGACTATGGGCCTCTGATTTATAGTTGTATCCTGGTTAGTTCTGATGAATTTATGGAGTAAATACTCGTCATATACCGGATTTCCATCAGAACCCATAATCGGTTCCCCGTCATCGGTAAGGCGCATAATCACAATCTTTTTTGCATCTATTTTTTTCACAATACCTTTATGCTTTGCCAGAACCACATATCCAGAATCCCTGGCAGCGACAGCTTCAACACCCGTGCCGACAATGGGGGCCTCAGGTTTTATAACTGGAACGGCCTGTCTCTGCATGTTTGACCCCATCAAAGCTCTGTTAGCGTCATCGTGTTCCAAAAAGGGAATGAGAGAAGTAGAAACACTGACTATCTGTTTTGGTGAGATAGAAATGAGGTCCACTTCATCTCTCTTGACAAATTTCACTTCCCCGGCATGCCTTACTTCCACCGTCTCTTCTTTGATGTGATTTTCATCATCAACTTCAATTGTGGATTGCGCAATTTTATAATTCTCTTCTTCATCCGCACCGAGGAAAATTATCTCATCAGTAAGCTTTCCCTTCTTCACTTTCCTGTACGGAGTAAGCAGGAAGCCGTATTTATCGAGAGTGGCGTATGTAGAAAGTGAAGTCATCAGCCCAATGTTTGCACCTTCTGGTGTTTCAATGGGACACATTCTTCCATAATGTGAATGGTGGACGTCCCTGACTTCAAATCTCGCGTGTTCCCTTTTGAGCCCACCAGGTCCAATTGCCGATAATCTTCTCTTATGAGTTAACTCAGCTAATGGATTAACTTGATCCATAAACTGTGACAATTGGCTTGTAGCAAAAAACTGGTGGAGCGTTGTCATTAGCGTTCGCACGTTTACAAGGCTCTGTACAGTGAGCTTTTCAAGTGAGTTGTATAAGGTAAGCCTTTCTTCAAGCAGCTTATGTATTTTCATGAACGCCTTTTCAAACTCTGTTTGCATGAGTTCGCCAACGGTTCTAACTCTCTTATTTCCAAGATGGTCTTTTGTGTCTAGCATTTCCGGATGCAGCTGGACTTCCGTCAAATGCCTAGCAGCAAGGACGATATCCATCGGGACAATCGCAAGTGATTCTTCGTTGTATTCGAGGTCTTCAGGAACGTCTTCCCGTCCTTCTACTTCTATAAGGTAGTCTCTGTAAATCCTCTTCAGCCTTTGATTTAGTTTATAGCGCCCCACATCTGAGAAATCGAATCTTTCGGGTTCGAAATACAGCCCGTGCAGGTAATTTTTTGCGGCGTTTATCCTGGGAATTTCACCGGGTCGGAGTTTTCTGAATATTGCAAGGTATGCCTCGTCCTGGCTGAGCCCTTCACCATAGGTCTTGTTAAGAGCTTCGAGGGTTTTCATTGCAACGGGCATGGGAAGCTTCACTTTTTTGACTTCCGATTCAAGAATTTCTTTAACCAGGGCTTCTGTCAACACTGCGCCTTTCTCAGCTATAACGCTTCCCTTGTAAGAAACTTCTTCAAGCAATCTACTGCCTACGTGTTCATATAATGCCACGTCGTCGTTCGCATCAACTTCATGGACGAAAAGCTTCAGGATTTCAAGATCATCAACATATCCCATTGCTTTAAAGAGCAGGAAGAGGTTCATTTTCCTTCTTCTGTCAATTCGAACCTGAAGAATGTTTTTGTTCGGGTTCAGCAATATTTCCAGCCAGGCACCTTTTACAGGCAAAAAATGTGCCACAAAAATTGGAAGGCCGCCTCCGGAGGATTTTGTCGGTTCATCGACGAAGTAAACCCCGGGTGACCTTACAAGTTGATTTACAATAACTCTCTCTGCCCCGTTGATAACGAAGGAGGCATTGTCAGTCATATAAGGAAGATAACCAAAAAATGCTTCCTCTTCTTTGATTTCTCCACTGGCAAGGTCAGCTATTCTGACTGTAACATACAGGGGGACAGAATACGTGAGTCCCTTATCCTTGCATTCCTGGACGCTATGTTTTGGTTTTCCAACTCTTGAAGACACAAAATCAAGTGTAAATCCCTTTTCACCTTTTCGAAGATCGCCACGTTGAATTTGAGATTTGATAGGGGAATATTTTTTTAGAACTGAAAGAAGTCCTTCATCGATAAACCATTGGAAAGATCGCGTTTGAATTTCAATCAGGTTTGGAATCTCAAGGGGCTCGATAACTTTCCCAAAGACCCAGCGCTCACGCTTTGCGAAACTTGCCTTTCTCATTCAATCACCTCTCGTCAACTTGAGCACACCAAACCCACACCAGAGAGTTCCCTGATGTGGGTATTTTAAATTATAAACTGTTTTTGTAAATCAGAAGTTACCTGATTACTTCAACTCAACTTCAGCGCCGGCTTCTTCAAGCTGTTTCTTAATGTTTTCGGCTTCTTCCTTCGGAGCGGCTTCTTTGACTACCGCTTCAGGTGTACCCGCTTTTTCAACAAGTTCCTTGGCTTCTTTGAGGCCGAGACCTGTTATCTGTCTTACAACCTTAATAACTCCGACTTTCTTTTCACCAAAGGATTTAAGGACAACGTCAAATTCAGTCTTCTCTTCTTCCTGAGCGGCAGGTCCGGCAGCGGCACCCGGAACAGCAGCAACAGCCACAGGAGCAGAAGCACTAACACCAAATTCTTCTTCGAGAGCCTTCACGAGTTCTGCGAGTTCAGCAACGGTCATTTCTTTAATAGCCTGAATGAGTTCCTCTTTTGTCATTTTACCACACCTCCGTTTATTCTGATTTTTTGTCTTTAATTGCGTTAAGGGCATAAAGGAATTTCGTTAGCACGCCGTTAAGCGCATAAGCAAGTCCACTGATAGGTGCTGCGATACCGCCAACAACCATAGCGATGAGCTGTTCCTTTGAAGGAAGCTGAGCAATATCATCGACTTTGCTCTGATCAAAGTACTTCCCTTCAAGGTAAAATCCTCTGAGAGCGGGAAGTTTGTTCTTGCTGGCCTTTGTGAAGTCGTAAATTATCTTTACGGCTTCAACAGGGTCATCTTCATTCACCATAAGTACAGCAGTTGTTTCATGGATGTCATCAGCCCACTCTTCTTCGTTATACCCGGCCTTTCGCAATGCAAGGCGTAAAAGGGTATTTTTGACTATCTGATATTTTGCCTTTGCCTCGTATCTCTCAAAGAGTTTGCCACGGAGTTCAGATATCTGAGCAACGCTTAAGCCTTTGTAGTCAGTAAAAAGTATCAACGATGATTTAGCGAGCTTATCGGCAAGTTCCTGGACAAACTTTTCTTTTTGCGCTCTTGTGAACATCCGCCGGGTGCACCTCCTTTCAAAAAAAGCGGCCATGAGGCCGCAGAGATTTATATCATCTTTACCTTCTGCGTACCTCGGCAGGCGGCATGAGCCTTTACTAAACCTGCTGTCTTCGGTACATATTTATTTTTATTTCCGTTAACTGTCAGTCAAGCAATTTGTTGTGATCCAATTTTATTCCAGGGCTCATTGTTGTAGCAACTGCTACTTTGACTATAAATCTACCTTTGGCAGCTGAAGGTTTCATCTTAGAAATCTGCTCCAGAGCCGATGTGATATTTTCTTTTAACGCATTAGGTTCAAAGGATTTTTTGCCTACGGGAAGATGAAGATTTCCTGTTTTGTCATTCTTTATCTCAACCCTTCCCGCTTTGAAAGCCTTTACTGCCTCGTCCACATCATTGGTTACCGTGCCAGCTTTTGGGGATGGCATTAGACCGCGAGGTCCAAGAATTCTTCCCAATCTTCCGATTTCCCTCATCATATCAGGCGTAGCGATTGCAACATCGAAATCTGTCCAGCCGCCCTGAATCTGCTGTATAAGCTCGTCGGAACCCACATAATCAGCGCCGGCGTTCTTAGCTTCTTCGGCCTTTTCGCCTCTTGCAAAGACAAGAACTTTAACGTCTTTACCAGTGCCATTGGGTAAGCTTATCGTTCCCCTAACCTGCTGGTCGGACTTTGAAGGCTCTATTCCTGTCTTGATGTGGAGTTCAATGGATTCATCAAATTTCGTGGATGGGAATTTTTTCAAAAGCTCCAGAGCTTCATCCAGAAGATAGGCTCTGTCTCTATCCACAAGTTTCCTCGCTTCGAGATATCTTTTTGATCTTTTTGGCATTCAAACCCCTCCTCAGTCGACAACCTCAACGCCCATATTTCTTGCTGTTCCCTCAATAATCTTCATAGCGGCTTCGAGGGTAAGGGCATTGAGATCAGGCATCTTGAGTTTAGCTATTTCTTCGACTTGTGCTCTGGTGATTTTCCCAACTTTCACTTTGTTTGGTACTCCAGAGCCTTTCTGGATACCTGCTGCCTTCTTGATGAGAAAACTCGCAGGTGGGGTTTTGAGAATGAAGGAAAAGGATCTGTCTCCGTAAACAGTTATGACAACTGGAAAAACCATACCTGGTTTATCAGCGGTAGCAGCATTGAACTGTTTACAGAAACCCATGATGTTCACTCCGTGCTGACCAAGTGCTGGTCCTACCGGTGGAGCAGGTGTTGCTTTGCCCGCTTCAAGCTGCAACTTAATTTGAGCAAGTATCTTTTTTGCCATACTTCTACCTCCTTGTGGTAAGCGGGGCTCTGGTTTAGCCCCTCCCACTGGTTTGCTACACTATTTTTTCTATTTCAGACAATTTGAGAACAACAGGTGTTTCTCTCCCAAAGATGCTTACAACAACTTTTACTTCCTGTCTTTCGGGGTTAATTTCGGTTATTTTGCCAGTAAAGTCTTCAAAAGGACCTGTGTTTATTCTCACGATTTCATTGAGCTCAAAGTTCACTTCAACTTTTATCTTTGAAGGTTTCTCTTCATATTCTTCTAATCCGACAAGTTTCAACAGCGCGTGGATCTCCTTGCGCTTCAGCTCTATGGGTTGCCCTCCGACAGAAACAAAATTGACGACATTTGGTGTGTTCTTCACTATATTCCAGGTTTCATCGTTCATGATCATCTCTATAAATATGTATCCGGGATAAAGTCTGGTTTTGGTTATTTTGTACATTTTAAGTTCTTTGCGGCCTGGAAATTCTGATATGTCTACCCTTCCATCGATTTTGGATACAATGGTTCTTTTTTCTGATATCAATTCGCCACGTTTAATGCGGGCGCCTTTGCGGATAACTTTCGGGTCATATGTTTTCGGATATACCATATAAACATCTTCATCGCCATTGTCTCTTTCAACAACTATCCTCTTCATCTTCTCAGTAAAGACTATTCTTCCATCCAGCTCGCAAAAATTCTCGCCATGCTTTGTCAAGGGCATGCCCTGCCTTATTCTTGCTCCAGGCCTGATACCAGTTTCAACCTTTGCACTCTCGGGAACGTAGTAGGTTTTAGTGAATTTCCTGTCAATGGTCTCAATGAAAATAATCCGATAGTTCTTGATCTCTTTTATTATTCCATCGTTTTTTGCATGGATTTCAGGGTCTTCGATTATCGGGTCGCCTTTCTTCACATCCTGATTGGGTTTAACAAGGATCTGCGCGTTGTTGAGAACTATATGCCTTTCAGCAGGCGAAGAACCCCTGTCAAGTTTTATGTCTTCAGGGACTAAAATTTTCCCAAAAAGATGATGAACTCCAAAGGAATTTATCTTCGCTTCGAGAGCTTCTTTAATGGAGTTCTCAAGTCCAGAATAAGTCTGGATTATATACCATTTTTTACGCACTACCTATCACCACTGATATCACATGCCACCGGTAAGGGCGATGAGGGCATTACGAATAACATTGGTGAATAGGATATCCAGCAATCCCAGGAAAGCACCACTGACAATAAGGACAAATATTACAGCTGTTGTGGTGGAAAGAAGCTGCTTCCTATTCGGCCAACTGACTTTTTTTACTTCGTATCTAACTTCAGAGAGGAACTTCCAAAATTTAGCCTGTGCCATTTAATCTCCTCCCAACAATTGCAGATAAATCTACTTGGATTCTTTGTGAAGCGTGTGCTTCCTACACTTCGGACAATATTTGTTGGTGTCAAGCTTGTACTTTTTCTGCCTGTTCTTGAAACGATAATAATTCCTTGTTCCGCACTCGGAACATTTAAGAGTAACGAGTATCTTGTTTCCCTTTGTTTTCTTTGCCATCATGTCACCTCATCACTCAACAAAATTAATGGTGGTAAGGGGTGGGTTCGAACCACCGTAGGCGTTCCGCCAGCGGATTTACAGTCCGCCCCCTTTGACCACTCGGGCACCTTACCACCGATACTCGTGTGGAGCCAACGAAGGGACTCGAACCCCCAACCTGCTGATTACAAGTCAGCCGCTCTACCAGTTGAGCTACGTTGGCCCGACAGTCGATAATTATTATAACCGCAACTTCTATGACTGTCAAGGCTTCTAAATCCAGAAAAAAATTAATTAAGGAAATCTTCAACTCTTTGAAAGCAATCTAAGTATTACCCTTTTTATCAATTGAAGCGCAACTGTGTCTTTATCAGCCTTTTCAATGTATTCCGAACTTCCATCTCTGAAAAAAACTGAGACTTCATTTTCCTCTGAACCAAAGGCTATATCCCTTCGGGATATATCGTTACAAACAATCGCATCTAATGATTTCTTCACAAGCTTCTCTCTGGCTCTGTTTTCCAGATCTCTATCTTCAGCACAGAAACCTATTACTATCTGACCTTCTTTTCTCTCCAGGGTTGCGAGAATGTCTCTTGTGCGCTCAAGAATCAATGTGAGTTTACCTGCACCTTTCTTTATCTTTGATTCCGAAGGCTCTGCGGGTCTGTAATCGGCAACAGCGGCTGCCATTATGATAACTCTGGAATCTTTTGAGTGGGTATCGACAGCTTTCGCCATTTCAGCTGCAGATTGAACTTTCACCGCTCTCACACCGGAAGGAATTTTCAATGTTGTGGGACCCGAAATCAGTATGACTTCAGCCCCCATGAGCCTTAACATCCTCGCGAGGGCGTATCCCATTTTCCCGGAAGAACGATTGGTAATATACCTGACATTGTCGATCTTCTCCCTTGTGGGACCTGCGGTGACCATTACTTTTACTCCCGCAAGAGGTTTTTCAAAGAGCAGGTAAGCTATTTCCTCCATTATGGCGCTGTTCTCAGGATATCTCCCTTTACCCAATTCGCCACAGGCAAGGTGCCCTGACTCTGGTGTAATCACGTGCCAGCCCATTGACTTCAAGCTTGCTATATTTTCAAGGGTAACGGGATTTTCGTACATCCTCGTATTCATTGTGGGCACAAGCATTTTAGGCCTGTCGGGATATGCGAGTGCAGTTGCCAGGAGAAGGTTATCGGCAATACCCACATTCAATTTCGCTATGGTGTTGGCGGTTGCCGGAGCAATAACAAAAAGCTCTGCCCAGCGGGATAGGTCGGTATGGGGTATAAAGCCTTCCTGAACCTGAAAGAGCTCGGAATATACCGGACAATTACCGACAGCAGAAAAAACCGAACCCGAAACCATCTTTTCGGCTTCGGGCGTCAGTACAACTTTCAATTCCGCTCCGGACTTTCTTAGCATGCTTAACAGGTCGACAGCTTTATAAATAGCAATCCCGCTTGAAACTCCAAGGAGTATCTTTCTACCCTGAAGTGATAAGCTCATCATTTCACCTTTGGCGTAAGAATTTTCAGCATTTCTTCATTTCTTATCCTTATTTTTCCGTCTTCCAGTTCCTTCATAGCGATATTTATCTTATCCCCTGCTTTTTTAACGATCTCAGGATCAAGCTTTGGACGGCCAAAATCTTCCAGCTCTTCAGCGCGTCTTGCTACCGCAACAGGTACCGCATATTTATGCTTTACCCGTTTCATGATCTTTTCATAGTTCACAAGCATCTTATCACACTCCCTTCGGCATTTCTTCCAGTCCCATGTGGTCCTTTATTCTATCAAGTCTTAACTGCTCAGCTATTATCACTGCTTCAAGTTGTTTTACCGACTCCTTTAAATTTCTGTTAACAACCAGATACTGAAAATCCACGATGTGGGAAAATTCCCAGCGGGCATCCTCCAGCCTTCTTTTAAGATCTCTCTCGGTTTCGGTTCCACGCGAAAGCAATCGCTTTTTTAATTCTTCAAAGGAAGGCGGGCAAATAAAAATGGTTGCCACCTCCGGCATCTCTCTCATCACAGAAAGAGCGCCTTGAACATCTATATCGAGAATTAAATTAACGCCTTTCTTGATTCTCTCTAAAACAAAAGCTTTTGATGTGCCGTAAAGATACCCGTGTACTTCTGCCCATTCAAGGAATGCATTTGCATTGATCAGTTTTTTGAACTGCTCTTCTGAAATAAAAAAATAGTCTTTGCCATTTTCCTCGTTGGGCCTTTTCGGCCTTGTCGTATATGAAATGGAAAACTCCAAATTTGGAATTCTGCCAAGCACTTCCTTCAGGATGGTGGTTTTTCCAGCTCCTGAAGGTCCGCTCACAACAAAAACAGTTCCTCTCATTCTGCCAGATTTCTCCCTGCATCACGTATTTCTTTTAATTTTTCTTCTATATCCGAAAATGCCTGCATAAACCTGGAAGCGATTGTTTCAGGCTGAATAGCGCTCAGGATGATGTGGTTACTATCGGTTATTACTATGGCCCTTGTCTTACGACCATATGTTGCATCGATAAGCTTTCCCTCCTCTTTTGCAACTTCTTTCAGCCTCTTTAATGGTGCGGATTCAGGGTTAACAATTGCGATAACACGATCCCCGATGATTACATTACCAAAACCCACATTAATAAGACCATACACAGAAGACACCTCCTACTCGATGTTTTGAACCTGTTCCCTTATTTTGTTAACAAGCGTTCTACCTTCTATCGAAAGGGAAGTTATTTCGGTTTTTTTGGATTTTGCGGCTATGGTGGAGAATTCCCTGTGCATCTCCTGACAGAGAAAATCAAGCTGAACACCGCACTCATTTTCATTTTCAATCAATTTCTTGAAAGCTGATATATGGGATTCCAACCTGACGATTTCTTCTGAAATGTCTGCTCTTTCGGCTAATATAGCCACTTCTTGCTCAAGCCTGTTCTTGTCTACATCTATTTCCAGCACTTCTGAAATTCTTTTTCTCAATAATTCTCTGTAATATTCCAGTAAGTCTTTGGTTTTAGAATGGAGCTCTTTCGCAATGTCTTCAAGGCGTTCAAGGTAAGAAAATAGTGCCTTTTCGAGATTTTTCCCTTCGCGTTCTCGATCATCGTTGAGTAACGCTATCGCCTTATCAAGGGCGATCTTCAAGCATTCCCAAATTTTCTCATTCACGGAAGGCGAGATCCTATATTTCAGTACGTCTTTCATTTTGCTCAGTGTGTCAAGAGAAATTCTGTCGGGAATCCGAAATTTATCCGCTAACTCATTCAGCGCGTTATAGTAAGCGGAAGCAACGCCTAAATCAGGTTTAATAATGTCTCCTACACTCTGGCTGAAGTAGATCTCTACATATGCCCTTACCGTTCCCCTGCGCAACCTTTCTCGCAAATATCGCGAGGCTTTCACTTCGATTTCTGTAAACCCCCCGCTGATATTTACTTCCAAATTCAAATGCTTGGCATTTACGCTTTTAAGTTCCACTGAACAGGCGACAAACTCACATTCCGCTTCAGATCTGGCGAACCCTGTCATACTGCGAATCATCATAACACCCCATGTCTGATTATAATCAACTACAGTCAATTATACCCGATTAAGCTTAAAATTTCAAAAGCATTGTTATTTCACGCAATGTTTTAATGAAATCTTCAACTTCAGTTTCAGTAGTAAATCTTGACATACTTATTCTTACGGCCGATTCACCCACGTGCTCCTTTACTTTCATGGCTTTTAGAACATACTGTCCGCTATCGCCTCGAGATGAACAGGCCGATGAAGTTCCAATGCAAATACCCTTTGATGCCAGGGCATTAACAAGAGTTTCTCCCTTTATTCCGGGTATTGAGATATTAAGCGTATTGGGAATGGAATGCTCAAGGGGCGTATTCACCACTCCGTCGAGGTCATATACAGCTTTAACGATATGGTCTCTTAGAGATGCTAATTTTTCAACGGTTTTGTTGTTGAGTTCTTTGATAGCATTTTCCATCGCCACCGCTGTCCCGACTATTCCCGGCACATTTTGTGTGGAGGAGCGCATTCCCCGTTCCTGACCCCCACCTGTAAGCAGTGGCCTTAATGAGGTACCGCGTTTTACGTACAGTATGCCCACGCCTTTGGGGCCATGAAATTTGTGTGCACTAAAAGAGGCAAAGGTGCAAAAGTCTTCAAAGGTAAAGGGTAGCTTTCCTATCGTTTGGACGGCATCAATATGATAGAAAATGTCTTTCCCTTGAAGGTATCTCCCGATTTCTTTATAGGGCTGGATAGCACCTGTTACATTGTTAACTGCCATAAGCGATACAAGGTAAGTGTCCTCGTTCACATGTTTCAAAAACTCTTTAGCTGAAACAACCCCGTGCCTGTCAGGTTCTACCAGGATCACTTCAATGCCCTCAGAGTTCTGCAGGTCTTTCAACGTATTCAAAACCGCTTTATGCTCGATTGCGCTGGTTATGACCCTCTTTCTCTTTCCCCTGAAAGAAGTGGCGGATCTCAATGCCCAGTTTATAGACTCGGTTGCGCTGCTGGTAAAATATATCTCGCGCGGGTCCGCTTTCAGCAAATCGGCGATTTTTTCCCTGCTTTCCTCCATCGCTTTATGTGCTTCAAGCCCCATGGGATGTATAGAGTTTGGATTTCCATAAATTTCGTAAAAACATTCCATCATGGCTTTGCCGGCTTCTTTGTCGAGAATCGTCGTGGCGTTGTTGTCAAGATAAATCATCGCTATTCTCCCCCTTAATCGTGCTCAAAAACTCTTCTTCGCTCATAATTTTTATGCCTTTCTTCTTTGCTTTTTCGAGCTTTGAACCGGGATTTTCACCGACTATCACGAGGTCTGTTCTGGCGGAAACATTTGAGCTTACCTCACCACCTAAAGCGATTATCAAATCGTGGATTTCTTTTCGCGTGTAATTCTTCAAGGTGCCTGTTACGACTATCTTTTTGCCTTCAAGTATGCCTTCTCTCTTTTTCAGTGGTTCTTTTGTATTAACGAATTTTTTCAGTTCATCGAGCTCTTTTAACACCTCTTCGTTATGGAAAAAATTGTATATATTTTCCGCCAGCTCATTTCCAACTCCCTGGACTTCAAGTAAATCCTCAATTTTTGCCTTTTCAAGGCTCTCAAGGGTTTCAAAATGCTTCGCAAGGTCAAGTGCCAGCTTTTTCCCGACACCGGGAATTCCCAAACCTACAAGGAGCTTGCTAAGAGGTTTATCCTTGCTGTTATCGATTTCTCTCAAGAGATTAGCAATGATCTTGTCACCGATTCCGGTTCCCAATTGAGCGAGTTCAAAAGGTGTTAGTTTATATAAATCGGAGAAATTACCAACCAGCCCGGTAGAAATAAGCCTTTTGACCAGTTTTCCACCCAGCCCCCTGATGTCCATTGCATCGCGCGACACAAACAGCATAATGCGTCTTTCCAGCTTTGCAGGGCACGCTGGATTTAAACAACGAAGAGCCACTTCGCCTTCTTTACCCTTGCCTACGGGCCCCTGACATACAGGACAGCGTTCAGGAGGCTCAATAAGCTTTTCATTACCTGTACGGACCTCCGAAAGTGGTTTTACAATTTGAGGAATTATTTCTCCCGCCTTTTCCAATATCACCAGATCCCCAATTCGAATATCTTTCTCCAAGATGTAATCGAAATTATGAAGCGTCGCTCGTCGAACAACGGTTCCGGAGAGTTCAACGGGGTCCAGCTCTGCGACAGGAGTTATAACTCCTGTTCTTCCCACTTGAAAGCTGACCTGAGTCAACTTCGTCCTGGCCTGTTCCGCGGGAAATTTGAAAGCAATAGCCCATCTCGGGCTCTTGGCTGTATATCCCAGTTCCTCCTGCTGGTGGATGGAATTGACCTTGATAACCGTTCCATCCACCGCATAATCCAGCACATGCTTTTCCTTCTGCCAATATTCCCAATAATCGATGACCATTTCAGTCTTTTCTACAAGCTTTGCATGGGGTTCCGTTTTCAGCCCGATCTCCCTTATGAAAGCCAGGACATCCCATTGGGTTTCAAGCTTGTATCTGCGCGGATCCACAATCTGATAGAAAAAGGCATCGAGATTTCTTTTGGCGACTTCCTGGGGGTCTAATTGCCGTAACGTTCCAGCAGCTGCATTACGCGGGTTGGCAAAGAGTGGAAGCCCTTCTTCTGATCTTTCGTCATTGAGGTTTTTGAATTCGCTTTTGGGGAGAAACACTTCCCCACGAATTTCAATATCAAGAGGCCTCCTCAATTTCAGGGGAATGGATTTTATGGTTCTGACGTTTGCGGTGACATCTTCCCCCACCGCACCATCTCCACGCGTGGCTGCAAGAACCAGCGTTCCAGACTCATAGCGTAGCGTAATGGACAAACCATCTATTTTCAGTTCGCAGATGTATTTTATATCATCAGTTC
This sequence comes from Kosmotoga arenicorallina S304, assembly GCF_001636545.1. GTDB lineage: Bacteria > Thermotogota > Thermotogae > Petrotogales > Kosmotogaceae > Kosmotoga_B > Kosmotoga_B arenicorallina. The sequence goes on from NZ_JFHK01000024.1 coordinate 31,440, forward strand.
CCAAGAGTCTCTTTACCCGATTATGAAACTCAAGAACTTCCTCTTCAGAATACGTGTTGTCAAGGCTGTAAAGCCTTGCAGAGTGGCGAACTTCCTTGAAGCCCTCCGCTGGCTTTTCGCCAACCCTTTGTGTGGGAGAATCAGGTGTTATTAATTCCGGGTATTTTTTTTCAAGCGCGGAAAGCTCTTTGAGCATATTATCGTATTCCCGATCGGTGATTATCGGGTCGTTCAATACGTAGTACCTGTAAGAATGATAATTAAGCTCTTCCCGAAGTTTTTTTGCCCTTTCAATGACTTCTGGAGGTATTTTCCCATCCATATCAATCTCTCCTTAAAACAAGAACGGTAGCTATGGCATATTCGCCATCATGTGATATGCTCACCAGAATTTCCTCTGCTTTCACGAGTTCTTTAGTTTGTCGGTCGGGAACTGGTGAACCATCTTCCAGCATCAAAAATTGCATTTTTTTTAACTCCAGCTCTCTTCTTTTAGTTGCTTTTATCAGCGCTTCTTTTGCAGCGAATCTTCCCGCTGCAAATTCCTTTCGGCGCTTTTCGCTACCAAAAGAATTGTAAATCTTAATTTCATCATCACCAAGAATACGATTTATAATCCGTTCGTTCAACCGGGAGATTTTTACAATATCAGTACCCAATTCAAAAACCATGTCACACCTCTATGACAGTAACACCATGTCCACCCTCTTTTGGAGTGCCAATTCTAAAATGCTTTACGAGCTTGCTTCGCCTAAGGTATTTCCATACAGCTTCAGCGAGCTTGCCCGTTCCTTTTCCATGGATTATGTATCCTTTGCTCCTTTTTGCCCTGATTAGCGAATCAAGAAAATCATCGAGTACAAAGGGAACGTCGTCAGTGGTCATTCCTCTAATATCGAGTTCATCGCTGGAACTGTCAATTCCCGAAATCACTGAATAGCTCTCCTCTTTCTCACCATTTTGATGTGATTTAGTTTTTTCCAGCTTCGCAAGTGGTACTTCAAGGGTCATTATCCCCGCCTTCAAAAAGGCTTTCCCATCTTTTACGGAGATTACCTCGGCTATTACACCGGTATCAAGTATTTTCACGTTATCCCCCGCTTCAATTTGGGCGTTGCCTGAAACACTTTGCAAAGGTATGTTGTTCAGCATCTTTTTTGCTTCATAAAGTTCCTTAACCGCTTTTACTTTGTCTTCCTCCTTTTCAGAACGCCCAAGGCTTATCGATTTCTCTAATTTCTTGATGGTTTCGTTCAACTTCTCTTCCAGTTCTTTCAATTCATCATCGAGTTCACCGAGCCTCTTTTCTTTAAGCTTTTCAAAGCGCTCGTCGTATTTCTCTTTGAGCTCTTCAAGCCTTTTTTTCTCTTCAATAAGTTCCCTTTTGATTATTTCCATTTTTGAGCGTTCTTTATGGAGTTCACTGATCAACGTTTCGAAGTTTGCCGATTCATTTGACATGTATTCTCTGGCTTTATTCAAAACATCTTTCGGAAGCCCCAGGCGGTTTGAAATTTCCAGTGCATTGGAACTACCTGGAATGCCCATTATAAGGTGATAAGTCGGTTTGAGTGTGTCAACATCGAATTCCACGCTGGCATTCATGACGTCTGGCCTGTTCAACGCATATATTTTAAGTGGACTTAAATGTGTACTTATAACGCTCTTTGCTCTTTTACCCAGCAGCGTATCTATAATAGCCATAGACAAAGCTGCTCCTTCCACGGGGTCTGTTCCAGCACCGAGTTCATCCAGCAAAACCAACGAATCTTTATCGCAGTTGTTCAACACTTCAATTATCCTTGAGATGTGTGAAGAAAAGGTGCTCAGGCTCTGCTCTATCGATTGCTCATCGCCGATGTCAACAAAAACATTCTTGAATTCCGGAATCTTTGAAGATTCGCTCGCAAGAACAGGAAGCCCGCACATGGTCATCAAAACACAAAGCCCTATAGTTTTTAGTGCAACAGTTTTTCCACCGGTATTTGGTCCGGTTATCACAACAGCACCTGTTTCCTCAGGCAATGTAAAATCTATGGGCACAACTTTGTCATCATCGATCAAAGGATGACGCGCCTTCAAGAGCACCATGCTTTTGCCATCATGAGGGAAAACAAAGCTTCCCTGATGCTTCTTTGCGTACGTTGCGGATGCGTTGTTAATATCAAGCTCAGAGATTATATGCAAATCCTCTTCAAGGCGATCCGTAATCCTGAGAAATTTCGTGGTCAATTCACGAAGTATTCTCCTGACTTCCTCTTCCTCGGAAGATTTCAAGACACGAAGCCGATTATTCAAAGGGATGAGTTCTTTCGGTTCAAAATAAACGGTAGCACCGCTCCCGGAACTCCCATGGATTATCCCGTCGTAAAGAGCCTTCCTGCTCGCTATAAGGGGAAGGACATAACGGCCTTCTCTGGTAAGAGCTATGGAATCTGTTAGCTCAGTGCGATAATTAGAAACTATCAACTCAAGCTTCGACCGCAATGTTCTGTTCAATTGCTTCAATTCATTTCTTATTTCTTTTAACAACGGGCTGGCTTTGTCAACGACTTCTCCTTCTTCGTTTATCGCATGATTTATGGCATTTATCAATGTTTTTTCGCAATTGAGGGAGCTCAATAACGACCACAACTCCGGTATATCTTCAGAATACTGTTCAAAAAACTGCTTTAACCGGCAGATTGCATTTAAGGTTTTTGCTATCCTGGAGAGTTGCTCTCCACTTAAAATTGCCCCGCTGCGTGCTTGCTGCATTTCGCTTTTCAGGTTCAACACTCCATACAGCGGTGGCTCTCCATATCTCAGGATAAGCCTGTATAGTTCAGAAGAGCGCTTTAACCTCAGGCGATAATCCTCTTTAAAAGGTTCCAGGTTTATGAGCGCTTCTTTGCCATAATCGGAAAAACAGTGCTTTGAAATATTTTTTAGCACTTTATCAAGTTCGATGATACTTTTTAGTTCACTCATTTGTTTTAAAGACATCTTTTATACTTACCTTTCTTATAATTATCGGCATCAACTTTCTCCTACTCCTCCTGTCATAAAGAGCAAGCCCGGCATAGAAAAGAGACATGAAACCAAAAGCGGTCAATACTGAAAGGAGTTCCGAGAAGTTCAATCCTATCATAAAGAGCAGCGTTGCGATAAACACTGCAAGAGGTATTCCGTAAAGAAGAAATGCAAGTTTGGATACGGAAAAGTTTGGAACCTCTATTTCCACGTAATCTCCCGGTGCAATGTTTACGTTATTTTTCAGCGCTCTTATTTCAATTTTCCTGGCAACTGTTCCTGTTGTGGAGCACGAATCCTTAAGGGCACAACTTCCACAAGCCTCGGTTCTATTTTTGCTCAACAGCACATAATCTTTCCTGATCTCTTTTACCAGCGCCAGCTCTTTCATTCAACCACTCCTGTGAAAGTGTAATTCACACCAAAGTTAAAGCTCCAAAATCCCATCAGTTCTCCCGTTGAAAAGGTTTTTACTTCCATTTCAGTGCCCAAAAATACGTCTGCATTGTTGAACCTGATATAAATCTTCGGCCCTACTGACAATGTCCAGGCCCACTTTGAAAAAGCCAGCCATACAAATCCTGTACGGCTTGAAGACCTAAAACCAATAGAGGATATCAATTCCGTATCAAAAACAGTACCGTAGAAAACCTTTATTGCAACGGGAAAGCCTTCAAGAAATTCGGGGTCCGAAGAAGACTCGATAATACCAATACCAATACCTGCCTCTGTCGATATTTTCTTCCCCCGTGAACCATCGTATATAATAGAAAGTCCATCATATTTCAATGTAATAGACTGGTCATTGGGTATAGAATGAAAATGGAAGCCCTCAAAGCCTATGGAGTTTTGACCATAAACCAAAAGGGCAAATAATAGAGTCAAAAAGACAGGGAGCTTCTTCATTATTCCACCTCCTGCAAAATTATATCATCAATATATCGGGGGTGTTTTCTTGAAAATCCTGGTTGTTGAAGACAATGAAGGGTTAAGGCAACTTCTTGAACTCGAATTGCTCCATTATGGTTTTGATGCAATGTCTGCCAAGACAGGCGTAGAGGCATTGAAGCTTTTCAAAGAGCAAAAACCTGAAATAATCATTCTTGATATAATGCTCCCACAGCTGGACGGTTTTGAACTGCTATCCAGTTTCAGGGAAAGGGATGCTAATGTAGGTATCATAGTCCTCAGTGTCTTGAACACAAAAGAAAAAAGATTGAAGGCTTTTGAATTGGGAGCAGACGATTATATGACAAAGCCCTTTGATGTTGAAGAGCTCATTGCAAGAATAGAGGCGTTGGGCAGGAGAATTCGCTCCAATTTTACTTCTGAAGAAACGATTTTGACCGACCCGCTGCATATAAACACGTCGATGCGTGAACTGGAAGCAAAGGGTGAACAGGTCAGATTAACCAAACTTGAATTTGACATATTCATGCTTCTCTATAAAAATGCGGGCGAAGTTGTCAATAAAGAAAAACTGATTGAACACATCTGGGGAAGAGAAAAAAACATTTCAGAGAGTGTTATTCCTGTATACATTAAATACCTGAGAGAAAAACTCAGCTCTCTTGATATTGAAATTGATACAGTCAGGGGGATTGGTTATGTACTCAAAATCTAAAAATATCTTTTTTATAACGCTGGTAAGCATCCTCAGTTCTTTGATTGTGGTAATGATAGCCTATCTTTTTGTGAGGAATATAGTCATAGGAACCGCAAAAAAGAATGTCCTAATGATTTCAAAAGAAATAAGGTTAATCCGCGATAACAGGATTGATCCAAGAATTCTCAACAAAATTCCCGTGTCACTTTTTTGGCTGAAGGGAGGAACTTCTAGGGTTCTGCATGATGCGCTGGATATTGCGGAGCAGCTGGATTTGTCTCGGGTAAAAAACAACGAATTTATGCAAGTTGATTCTGAAATGATTTTCACATCAATAGTTGAAACACCTGAGGGAAAGCTCATCATAGCGCAGCCTGGAGAGAAAATAGCCATCATATTGCAGAAAACCTCACAGGCATTTTTTCTGGTATGGGTTGTCAGCACCGGAATCATGCTAATTTTCGTATTTATCTACTATCGCAGGACAACTGGAAGCTTCAGGGAACTCATAGAAAAGGCTGAAGAAATCTCCAGAAAGCTGGAAGGGTATCTGCCAGCAGAAGGCCTCGATAGAGATACTGCCAGATTCATTTCAGCTCTCAACAAAATGATAGAAAGGCTGCGTGCTAACCTGGAGGAAGAAAAGCGCTTTGCATCATATGCTGCTCATGAATTGAAGACTCCCCTTGCAAATATAATTGGTTACACCAACATGCTATTACGCTGGGGCCTTCAGAACGAAGAAGTTGCAAGGAAATCCCTTATCACGATCAGCAAAACCGCAGAGAAGTTGAACTCTCTCGTTACAAAACTCCTTATGTTGAGCTCATCAGGAACGGACGATAAACTCGAAAAGATAGACCTTTGCGATCTAATAAGCAGTATCATTGAGGAGTGTAGAGATATTTACCCCTCACGAAACATTCGTATAGATTGCGAAGAGAAATCCGTAATGAGGTTGCCAAAAGAACCTCTTGAAGCTGTATTCAAGATCTTCCTGGACAATGCTGTTAAACATTCTCCACCAAATGTTGATATAACGGTTATAGTAAAAAAAGATAGGCTTGGTGTTTCTAACCCAGGTCCAAAAATCGTGGAAGAGTATAAACAAAAAATCTTCGAACCCTTTTTCAGGCTAAATTTTGAAAGCGAAGGTCATGGGCTGGGGCTAACCATAGCCAAAAATATCGCCTTGAAGTATTCATGGCAACTTGAGGTGGAATCAGAGGAAGGCGTAAACATATTCTGGTTGATTTTCAGGTAAGCACTGCTGATAAATATCCAACTGTGTGTGAATAATCGCCAGAAGTTTCACCGCTTGTGGCATGTTTTTCTACCGAGACGTTTCCAAAAAGCATCATAACCGTCGAGATTGCCCCAAGCCCACAGGCTGATATTCTTTTCGCTGTGGCTTCTTCGTAGAGCCCCTTTGCATCAAGCTTTGTTATGTGTTCAATGAGGAAATTGTCCTTTTTCAAAGTGGTCTCATGATCCTCATAGTGGTTCAGGTCAGAGGATGCTATAATCAACGTCCCTGCTTCATTCATAAGGCCCCTAATGCTTTCAGCAAGTCTTTTTGATACTTCGTAACGCTGATCCATCATAGTAATGGTTACGATCTTGAAGTCATCACCGAAAAGGTATTGGAGGAAAGGCAGCTGAACTTCAAGGGAATGTTCGTACAGATGAGCGGAAGTGTCAAAGGAAAGGTACTCCATGGAGTTAACCAGGGCATTTGTGAATTCTTCGTCGATTTTCAACGTGCCCAGCGGTGTGCTCCACTCACCTGATGGCCATACCGAAAGGCGTTTCCCGTATCCTGAGTGGTTAGGACCGATAAGGATAACCCTTCTGGGCTTTCCCAGCTTTGCGATTTCATAATACCCTTTTGCGGCGACCGGGCCACTGTAAATATATCCAGCGTGAGGTGAAATGAGCCCCACATTGCTATCCAGTTCTCTCACAACAGATCCGGGGAGTTCCCCCGGACCTATTTTGTGGAGAAAACAAGCTTCTATTTGACTTTTCAACTCTTCAGGAAATCCCGCGTAAAATCTCCCGGAAAAAATTGCGCTTCTAAACATTACGGTTCCACCACCTTCGCGGTGATGATAATGACCATTTCGCGCTGTTCTTTCGATTTCTTCTCCGAAGTGAAGAGTTTGCCGATGAAAGGAAGATCACCCAGGAACGGCAATTTTGTTACGTTTACTGTCTCCTTTTCCGTTATCAAACCGCCTATGCTGAGGCTGTTTCCATCTGAAATCATGAGCTTTGTCTGGGCCTCGCGGGTTTTTTCTCCGTAATAATCTCCATACTGTTGTGGATCGCTCACTTTTATATACAAATCAAGCATGATCGTTCCATCACCGTTAATAGTTGGTGTTATGGTCATTTCAACACCTGTATTGAGATAATTCAATTCCTCGATAATGGTGCCATCTTCAAGAACCTTCTTCGTTGTGTAAGGAATGGTATCACCTATGTGTATACTCGCCTCTTCACCGCTTAAAGCAACTATTGAAGGATTTGAAACGATGTCAGAATCACTATCATCCTGACTGAGGCTGGCAGTTACAGTTGCAGAAGCTGTGGTTATAAGGTTTTCCAATAACTCCGGGAAGTCCACAATATCCATGACCTCAAAGCTCAGACCTATGGAATCTTTGTTGAATACGATTTGCGGTGAAGAAGAACCAAAGTTTAGAGATGCCTGCAACTGTTTGGTCAGGTTATCGTATAGAGATTTATCCATGATCTTCGTCTCTATCTTTACCTGCTTTTTCGGAGAAGAGAATGCTGATTCGAGTTTCTGCAAGATCTCCAGAACCCTTGATCTTTCGATCCCCTTGACAACAACAATTCCGTTGATAGGATCGGAATAAACCGTTCCACCATAGAATTCTATGAGGGATTTGAATTCTTCAACGTTATGATAAATTCTGTAAATCTGCTCCTCAGTGGCTGAAATGGTCAGGTTATCAGCATTGGCCTGCTTTACGGAAACTACGTAAAGGCTTCCAACAACGCTAACACTGTATCCTTTGTGTTCGAGTATTGAAAGGAAATCTTCCCAGTTAAGGTTTTTCGCCGAAATGGTAATAGTATCGTCGATGGCTTCGTCAACGAGAAGCGATATTCCGAGGTCTGCAGCAACTTTCTTCAAAACCGCTTTTAAGTCAGCCTTCTCAACATCAATATCAACGAGATTGTCATGGATTTTTATGCTTTCTTCCAGGGATTTTGTGTCTCTTACGCTGAGAATCCCTTCAACGAATTCTACTGCGTTATTCAGGGCTTCCTCATCGTATGATTTCAGGAGCAACATCCCGAGCTTTTCATATATGGATACATTAACCTGCGGGAAGGCTGCTTCGACAATTGATACGAGCTCCGTAGCATCAGGGCTTACTGCTTTGACGTATTTTATGTACTCTTTCTTGCTGGACTTTTCCATGATTTCTTTCAATTTTTCGACATCATCTTTGTTCCCAACAAGCAGCCAGCCATTTTCCAGCACCACGTACTTCACCCTTAAATTCATTGTTGAGATTACGTTTTGAAGCTGCTCTTCATCGGTTACACCCCCGCTGAGCTTTAAATAATAGCCCTGATCATTTGAAATTAGCGAAAGAAGCTCCCTGGCCCTTCCGATGGTCTCCATTGTGCCGATAGCAACAAGAGCGCCATCAATTTCAAATAGGCTTTCAATTTCAACTCCGGCTGTCAACAGATATTCTTTTACCTTTGATATATCCCAGCCATCGATCACAGGAAGCTTAGCAACGCTTTCTGTTGCCTCTGCGGTCGGCATCTTATTCAGATCGTCTATTATCTTCTGCGCTCTTTCGATTTCTGTTTCATTTCCAATGAGAAGCAAAGCATCGTCTAGTTCGAAGAGCTTGACATCGATCGCAAGTTCTGAAAATACGCCTTCGAGCTTTTCAGGGCTCAACGCAATTCTTTCAACTTTTCTGTACCTCTTTTCGCGTTCGCTGGTTAAGTATTCTATGAGTTCGCCAGCCATGGTTAACTCTTCTGCATTTCCCGAAAGGAGATAGCCATCAGCAATCTCAGTAACCGATATTTCGACTCCTCTCGCCGTCAGATACTCGTAAAGGTCATTTCCATCTATTCCGGTCAATTTTTTTACAAAAGTTACACTTTTACTCGAAGCTTTTTTCGCCTTGACGATATCAATAACAACCCGCTCAAAGAACGTTATTTCAGAATCTTTCCCGATGACCAGAGCGTTATCGCCAATCTTTTCAAATTTAAGATTCAATTCAAGGCTTTCCGCAGTTTTCATCATCTCGTCAAAGCTTATACTTTCAGGAATAGCCATTATCTTGTAGTTGAGCATGCTTGTCGTTACCGTTGCCGAAGAAGTGGCTTCTGACATTCTTATGTTTCTGATTAATCTCTCTGAATCAGCAAGGCTTGTGGCATCGCCGGTAAGGATTATGTATTGACCCACCTGCATTACGCGCGCAGGGATACTTAAAGCTTTCAGCACGCCTTCAAGTTCCTGCGGGTTAACCCCTTGGGGCACACTCATAACTGTGTATTCAATCTCTGCGCTCGTTGAGGGAGTTTATTATATTGGATGCTTCCCCAACCTGCTTTTGAGTTCCCACAAGAACGAGTGAATTCACAACTTCGATGGTTCTTACATCTATTCCTATAGATTTCAAGATTTCCTCAAGAGAATTTATCGTCAACTGTTCAGGCCGTTTTATGACTTTGTAGCTGTACTGCACGAG
>NZ_JFHK01000025.1 GCF_001636545.1 Kosmotoga arenicorallina S304
ACGATGAGGAACTCTTTTTGTCCTCGCGTGGGAACAAGAGCCCTCAGTCAAATTATACAACAAAAACAAACACACAGGGAACTGAAAGAAGGACAGATGAAAGGTTCTCCCTGCTTGATTCTGTTGCTCAAACAAACTGCCATTTGGGAACGGATTCAGGCAGATTGTCTCCTTGACTTGACATAGTAGGTGAGTAAAGCCCTTTGCTCTGCCAGATCTTTTAGCTTGTTTTTCAGAATCGAAATAACATCTTCAATACCTGCCGAAGAGAACAGGAACTGTATTTCCTTAACAGAAAAATCGAGCCTTCTTAAAATGAGGATCTGCTCTAATTTTTCTGCTGCCTTTTCATCGTAATATCTGTATTGAGAGTCTTTATCCCTTATGCTCTCCAACAATCCCAACTCTTCGTAATACCTGAGCGTTCTGTTTGAAATGTTGTATTCGCATGCGAGATCTCCTATTCTCTTCAATCCGGGCATAGAACCATCTCCTTTGTGCAAATTGAAGCGCTTCAAACCTATTATATAGATTTACGCAACGTAAGAGTCAACAGAGATGAAGTAAAATAAAATAGTTAAAGAGCGGACTCTTTTTCTATGCTCATGATTGGAGGCGATTCAAATTAAAAAGTGCGTAGTTATCCCTACATACTGGGGTCCAGCAGATGGCAGCGAAGAGATCGTTTTTGATCATCCGACCCCACTAAACAGTAAAGGCACTCTCGCCAGGTTGTTGAACAACCTCCTGGAGTTTGAGGAAATCAAAAGAGGGGAAATACCCGTAAGAATAGTTGGAATTGCAAACAGAAAGGATCTCAGAGATAAAGTTGAAGATTTACTCGAATCCTACCTTGAAGGGTATTCGAACAAAATGGAACTCAAACTGTGCTCTTATTCATGGCTGAACAATTTGAAAAATAAATTGGATGAAAAGGGAATTCATAGCTTCTTTCCCATCGAGCCAGACAGTTACTCACAGATAAGAAACCTCTGCCTGCTCGCAGCACTCGAAACAAAAAGCGATATAGGCATCTTTTTGGACGACGATGAACTTCTCACTGATAAAAACTATTTTGATAAATCGGAAGAAGGAATGTATTCAATAGCTGAAGACAACGGCACAATCCTTGGAAAAGCTGGGTATTACAAAGAAGACAAGCAGGACTTCTCTAAATTCTGGGAACTCAAATGGTGGCCTAAAACTGCAGTATTCAATGAAACCTTCGAGCGCTTGATAAGAGAAAAGCCAAGATTCAAAGCAACCATGGTTGCGCTTGGTGGGAATATGGTCATCTCAAAAGATGTGATGAAAAGCGTTTGCTTTGACCCATATGTGAATCGCGGAGAAGACATGGACTATGTTTTCAACGCCCGTATGTTTGGATACAGATTCTATTTTGACCCTGAATTGTTTATAGAACATTATCCACCTGAAAAGAAGACCCCGGACTGGAAGAAGGCAAGAGAAGATATTTACAGGTTTTTGTACTTGCGCGAAAAATATCGGGGGCATTTACAGAGCGAAAAGGTTCAAAAAATCGCTTTTGAAGAATTTTTGCCATATCCGGGGGTTTTCATGCAAGATGATCTCGAAGACAGAATAATAGAACATTCCAGAATGATGGCGATGCGATACCTTTCTGAAAACGACAAAGAAGCCTTTAGCGCTTGTATGGAGAATGCAAAGATTCCGTTTCTGTATAAGAAAAATGCCGATATTATCAGTGATTTTCTAAAAACAACAAACTCATGGAGAGAAATTACACAGAACATTTGAGGTAAGGACTTTGCGAATATTGATGTTGTACTCTGTTCCATTATATGGCTCTGGTAGCGGCACTTATGTCAAAAAGCTTGCAGCTAAAAATTCACATGGAAATCGATAGCAGAAAAGCTTTTAAGAGTCTTCGAAAAACTAATTTAAACCCTTCAAAAAGCTAAACAGGCCCAAAAGGGCCTGTTTAAATTTCAAAAGCAAAATGCTTTATCGCTCAGGGAAAAACTCTTATGGGAGTTGATATAGACACTGCCCTTCCTTTTCTCTGAAATACAACTTCTATATAAGTTGCTGTGTATCCTTTTATGGAAAATGTAGCAGCCATGTTTTCAGCTTTCCCAAGAGGTATGTAATCAAATCTTGCATTCCGAAAATCTCTTATCTGTGAATTTGCGAAAAACAACCTGACTTCGGATATCTTCCAATCTTTGGGTTTGATGGAAATGTCAATATGGATTTCTGTTTCCGATGCGTTTGTTGAATATGTTGCCATGATTTCAGGAAGCGATGCTCCTTCATCAAGATTAGCAAAAAGCGCTCCTATTGCCTGTACCGTTCGAGAAATTTCAGCGCCATGCCCCATATTTGGAGCATATACCATTCCTTTTTCACCCGGGAGCCCATCGAAGTACAGCGTAGCAGCATTTACAGGCCAGTAGGGGTCATTAGTCCCGACGATTATGAGCTTTGGGATATCTAAATGTTCCCTGTAAGCGTAAGGATCAACGTACTGCAAAAGAGCAATTCTTTTGGGGTCTTCCAGATCGTTCAAAATGCCAGTATTAACATATTCTGCTATAGATTTACTGTATGCCCCCCAAAATTCGAGTTGATGCTTCATCTGCTCCTTGATATTCAAATTGTCAAAAGCTATGGGAGCTATGGCTTTAACGCGGTTGTCAAAGGCAGCTGTTAGCCATGTTGTCCAGCCTCTCTTGGAAGCGCCAGATAATATAAAACCTTCTATTTCAAAACCTTCTTTCTTTGCGTAATCAGTAATCATATTCATTGCAGTAATCGTGCTTCTCACCATAGGCAGGAGCAACGGCCATTCATAGTCACCTGTTTCCAGAAATTTTGAAAAGGTATAAGCTATAAGCCAATCCTCACGATAGTCATTGAAAAGAGGCTGGTTGGGAATATCATATAAAACCACTACATAAGCTCCATTCTGAATAGCTATAGTGTTAAAAACCTCAAGAAGCCCGTTATCTATTTTGTAATCACCGGTTATAAACAGCAAAGCATATCTTGACCTGAGGGCTTCGGGCTTTATTATGAGAAGGTGATTCTTCCAGCTAACACCTTTCCAGTTGAAAGCTTTGAAAGAAAAAACACCAAAGCCCGGTGATCCTGTGCCTGGCGGAATTACAACCTCAAAGTCCGCCTCTTCGAGTGTTTTTGGAAGTTCATCGCGAGCAAGGAAACTCATTATGCTAACCCCCAAAACTACGGAAAGACCGAGTAAAAATATGAAAAGCAAGCAAAGGACTCTTTTCACTATCATCCCCCCCTAAAAGGTTATACATCGAATGAATTTCCAAAGTCAAGGTTTTTTCCATAGTTTTATTAATCAAGAACTCGTTATGTTAAGATTAAATAGTTAAACGGAGCTGATTAAATGAACAGATGGCTGATAAGGCGTGTTATTAAAGCATCGGGCTTTCGTTCCGGGTACAGAATTCCCTGGAACTGGAAACTCGGAGCAAGCCTGTATAACAAAGAAAGCTTTAAGAAAACTTACAGGGAAGAAGCTTTTAAATTAATCCTGCGAGAAGTATCCCGGAAATCGAAATTCTACCGGGAACATCTTGAAAGATACAATCTCAAAAATGTGAAAACTCCAGAAGATCTTGGTGACTTCTTTACTTATCCTGAGCAGTTAGAAAGCCATTCAGAAGACTTCATCTGCCAAAAACCCGATATTTATTTTGAAACCTCTGGCAGTTCGGGAAAACCAAAGAGGGTCGGATTCACATATGAAGACTTCCTTCTTTTAGCCTTTTCCACAGCTCAAGGCTTTGAAAAAATGGGTATGGAAAAGAATGACCTTTACCTCAACGCTTACAGCTACGGAATCTGGGTCCCGGGTTTGATCATTCAAAACGCCCTTGGAATGCTTGGTGTTCCCGCAATTCCTGTGGGCCATCAGAAAGCAGAAGTCATTTTTGAAAAGATCTTGACGTACAAGCCTTCAATAGTCGGAATATTGCCATCATCATTGATCATAATTACAAAACTCGCCGAAGAGTATAATAGTGAACTTCCGAAGATCAGGTGGTTTCTAACAGGGGCACAACACATTCCCACAAAAACAAAAGAATGGATTAAAAGCGTATGGAATGCGGACGTCATCAATGGTTACGGCGCAACGGAATTCGGCGGGACCTTTGCAATGGAGTGCGAAGAAGGAAAAGGCTATCACTTCAACGACCTCATGTTCTGGGTTGAAATAATAGATCCAGATCAAAAGGGATATGGCGAGCTCGCTGTAACAACGCTTGCTTTTCACTCTATGCCTTTGATCAGATACAGAATAGGAGATATAACGAGATTTGTACACGATAGCTGCCACTGTTCTTTGGGTACTGAGAAGATAGACTATATCCTCGGCAGAAAAGACGATATGTTCAAAGCAGCCGGAAATAACCTTTATCCCGGATATTTCTCAAAAGCAGTGGTTGAAGGCGTGTTCCTTGGCGTGGAAATTGATACCAGGGAAGGCATTGACTGCATAAGAATACGGGTTACAGAAGGCTCAAAAACCGATTTGAAAAAGCTCGATACTTTCATCCTGGATACTATCGAAAAAGGCGAGATCATAGTTGAAACAAAATTCGAATCTCTCGATTCCCGCATCAGGAGGAAGATTCCCAAACTAATTGACCTGAGGCCACGGTAAATGGTATATACTATACCACAAAGGGAACACTTGTAAAACAAAACGGGAGTTCCTAAAACTGGTAATTCGGAAAATCTCATGAGCTCGGAAAGCAAACAAGCTCAAGTGAGGGTGTGGGGGAATGGACTCAAAAAACATAGGCGTATGTGTGGGATCGAGCAGTATCTCATATTATGATGGTATCAGTGGTGAGAACCTTTCTCACCATGGCAACCCCATGGAAATTTTGAAGGAATTGATACCGCGTTTCCTGAAAAATGGAAATGTTATCGTCACTGGCAGAAAAGCCAAAAAGATGGTCAAGCTCTCTCAAATACCCGAGGTTGTAGCGACAGAAGTGGCTTACAATGCCCTCAAGGAAAAGTACGGCGCTGTGGAAGCCATCGTAAGTGCCGGCGGTGAGAATTTCATACTCTACAAGCTCAACAAAAAAGGCTCGATATCTGAAATATACACCGGCAACAAATGCGCATCGGGTACAGGAGAATTCTTTTTGCAACAGCTGAAGAGAATGGATGTATCACTCGACTTTGCCAATTCCATAAATGTTGACGAAGCCTATGAACTCTCATCCAGATGCACTGTCTTTTGCAAAAGCGACTGTACACACGCCCTCAATAAATGTGTCCCAAAAGAACTGATTCTGAACGGTCTTGGAAAAGTCATGGCAGAGAAAATAATGGAGCTTGTCCACAAAAGCGACGTGAAGAGAATAATGCTTGTTGGTGGAACCGCCAGGAACAAAGTAATGGTTAAGTACCTCTTAAAGCATGTTGATTTGGTGATTCCCGATGAAGCCCTCTTTTTTGAAGCTTTTGGCGCGCATATATGGGGAAAGAGAAACGGCACATCTTTTAAAGTCCCGAATAAGATATTCGTGGAAAGCCCATCGAGCTTTTCCAAGCACGAGCCCTTGAAGAAGTTCCTCAACATGGTGGAATTCAAAAAAATGAACTTCAAAAAAGCACAAGATGGCGATGAATGCATCCTCGGTGTGGATGTAGGTTCGACGACCACCAAAGCAATACTGCTGAGGCTGAAAGACAATGCGATACTTACGGGTTCGTATTTGAGAACTTTGGGAGATCCGATCAAGGCGGCGAGAAACTGCTATAACGAGCTGATTGAGCAATTAAATGGAATCGACCTCAGGATCGTTGGAGTAGGGGTAACCGGTTCCGGCCGCAAGATAGTTGGCTTGCACGCACAAACCAATGCGGTTTACAACGAAATAAGTGCCCATGCCAAAGCCGCCGCATATTTCGATCCTGAAGTGGATACGATATTTGAAATCGGTGGTCAGGACGCCAAATATACATATCTCGTGAACCGCGTTCCCACTGATTACAGCATGAACGAAGCCTGTTCCGCTGGAACGGGGTCATTCCTGGAAGAGGCTACCAGAGAATCACTGGAGGTGCATTACAAGGACATAGGGGATCTGGCCCTAAAAAGCGAAAATCCCCCCAACTTCAGCGACCAGTGCGCGGCTTTCATAAGCAGCGATGTGAAAACCGCCATTCACGAAGGCCTGTCAAAAGAGGACATATGTGCCGGGCTGGTCTATTCGATATGCATGAATTACCTGAACAGGGTAAAGGGAAACAGACCGGTGGGAAAGAAAATCATCATGCAGGGTGGGGTGTGTTACAACCACGCAGTTCCCGTTGCGATGGCCGCGCTTACCGGCAGAAAAATCGTGATACCTCCCCAGCCCGGACTGATGGGTGCGTACGGTGTCGCGCTGATAGTTAAAGAGTATATAGGGAAAGAGTTCTTGAAGCCTGGAATATTCGACCTTCGCGAGCTTGCAAACAGGGAAGTGCAATACAAGGGAACTTTCATTTGCCCGGGCGGGGAAAATAACTGCGATAGGAAATGCGAGATAAGAATCATCAAGATAAATGGCAAGAGATTCCCCTTCGGCGGAGCCTGCAATCGCTATGAAAATGTAGCCAGGCATGTGGTGACGAATACCCCGAAATACGATTATGTCAAAAAGAGAGAAGAACTGATCTTCGATATGAAAGAAAACTCTGGCGAAAAAACCATAGGAATCAGCAGGTCGCTGGCTATGACCAAGTTGTTTCCGCTGTTCTATCGCTTCTTCAAGAACCTCGGGTTCAAAATAGTGATCCCAGAGGTTTCAGACAAAAGGGGCTGGGATCTGAAAAACACGGAGTTCTGCTTCCCTGTGGAAATGTCACACGGCTATATGTACGATCTCCTTTTGAAAAACCCCGATTATATCTTCCTCCCAAGGATAAGGGGAATAAGGGTGGAAAATTCCCGAAACTACAACGTTTTCTGTCCCTTTGTGCAGAGCGAGCCCGATTATCTCAAATCCGCATTTCCAGACCTTGAATCCCGAAATCTTCTGGAAGCGAACCTCGACTTTTCAAATGGGTATGAAAACGAAGCCGAAAGCTTTGGGAAAATCGCTGAAAAGCTCGGGCTAAAGAACGAAGAAGGCAAAAAAGCATACCTTGAGAGCCTGGAAAACTTTGAAGCATTGAAAGGCAGGATGAAGAAAATAGGAGAGAGTTTCCTGAAAAAACTGGAGAATGAGGAATTTGGCATAGCGCTTTTTGGAAGATCTTACAACGCTTTCACCTCACATGCCAACATGGGAATTCCTGACAAATTCGCCTCCAGGGGTGTCCCTATAATAAACTTCGATGCTTTGCCATATGAAAGCGAAGAAGGATACAGAAACATGTACTGGACCTGGGGAGAGATGATAACAAAAGCCGCGAGATATGTGAAAAAACATCCCAAACTGTTCGCCGTGTATATCACAAATTTCAGCTGCGGGCCTGATTCTTTCATAATCTCCTATTTCAGGGATATCATGGGCGATAAACCCTCCCTGATTCTGGAATTGGACAGCCATACAGCTGATGCGGGCATAGAAACGAGGATAGAAGCCTTTATCGACGTGGCTAAAAGCTACCTTAAAGCCTCCATCTCGAAAGAAAAGAAGAAGGCTTTAAGGCCCATTACAGAGCTGAAAATGGGAGAATTAAAGGTCATAACGCCTGATGGCAAAACCTTTCCAATAAACCATGAAAAAATCCGGTTAGTTATTCCATCAATGGGTGAGTTCAGCTCAAAATGCCTGGCTGCTACATTCAAATACCACAAAGTGGAAACTGAAATATGCTCTGTACCGGGTATCGAAGAGTTTAAACTTGGCAGAAGCAATTCCCTTTCCAAAGAATGCCTGCCCCTTCAGCTCACTCTCGGAAGCCTTATAAAATACCTGAACAGAAACAACCATGGAAAGAACGATGACAAAATCATCCTCTATTTCATGCCCGAAACAATGGGGCCGTGCCGTTTTGGGCAGTATAAAGTCTTTATGGACCTTTGGCTGGACAACAACCACGCTGATAACGTCGCATTGCTAAGCCTGAATTCAGAGAATGCCTATGCAGGCTTGGGGCTTTCGTTCAAATTGCGAATCTGGACAGCTGTTATCGTTTCCGATGTCTTAACTGATATCGAAAACACGATAAAAGTCCTTGCAAAAGACAGAACAAAAGCAAAGCAATTGCTTGAAAAGGCAAAAGAAGAAATACTGGATAGTTTTGCCAACGATTCTTTGCCCGCTTTCTTCGGGAGACTCGAAGACGCGGCGAAACTCATCGCATCCATAGAAAAAAGCAAAAGCTATGCTGAAACGCCAAAAGTGCTGATAACAGGCGAAATCTATGTGAGAAAAGACGAATTTTCCCGAAAGAGGCTGGAAGATGCATTCGCTGAAAACGGGATAATAACCCACATATCCTCAGTGCATGAGTGGATATACTACACGGATTACCTATTCCTCAAAAAACTGACTTCATCAAATTCAACCCATATCGAAAGGTTGAAGAAAAGAGTTGAAATTCTCTTCAAAAAGTATATAGAGATGAAAGTGAAGAAGATATTGGAAAAAACAGACTTTTACGAAATGCACATGATGGATGTGGAAAAAGCGATCAAAGCGGCGAAAGATCACCTGCACCCCCGATTGACGGGTGAAGCAATACTCACAGTGGGAACGGCTATCTCCGAAATCGGCGAAAGGTACGATGGCGTGATTTCAATAGGACCCTTTGGCTGTATGCCCAGCCGAATAGCCGAGGCGATTATAAAAAAAGGCGCTTTTAAAAAGCACCTGGAAGATCTCGGGAATGCTCCGATAATTCATATAGAATCTGATGGCAATCCCTTCCCACCCATCATAGAAAGCAAGATCGAAGCCTTCATAGTACAGGTTAAAAGATTCAAGGACTATAAACAAAATGCGCTTAATGCTAAGTAGGGGTTTTCGCTAATAGGCGGGCTAATTACAAAACAATTGTGGGAATGTATTTATTGTGCTTGATGTCTTCGGAGACAGTTTATAGAAAAAGATATTCTGTGTGATCTTTTTGACGGTGAAACTCTGTATCTTGAAAATAGATACAAGTTTTGATTTTTTACAGTTTTTTATGCTGCTCGGTAAAATCAGGTGATTGTATACTAAGAATAGGGTGTCGCGAAAAAAGTGGGCCTCCCAAATTCCAATGGTGGTACCATTGAAATATCCCAACATAAGAAAGGAGGCCCAAATGAATGGTACCACAAGAACTTACAAAAAGCGATATTGTAAATTATTGAGCAATTAGACAAGCTTTTGCCCTCTAACTTCGTTAACAAACAAGGCAGAGGTAGAAGAAAGGCTTATTCCGACAAGAGCATCTTGAAACTTTCCGTTTTATTGAAGCTATGCGATG